>JAZNKU010000031.1:0-4340 GCA_045578685.1 Eubacteriales bacterium | reverse complement strand
GTACAGCTCGTTACCGTTACCGCGGCTCATAGGCACGGGGATTCGGCTGCGCTTGATTTTCTGTGCGGTCATGACCTCGCCGTAGCGGCGGATCCCGGGTTCGCTTCCGATACCCTGCTCGTGCAGAGCAATATACCGTATCGGTAGATTGTCCTCGGTTATGAAATGAGCGGGAACGTAATAACCGCTGTATTTTAAAATGAACTCAAGCTGACGTCCGTCACGCACCGTTCCCACCATCGTGTCCTTTTTCCAACGGTCAACCAAGGATGGATTTTCCTCGGGTACAGAGCGGAAATCTATGTATTTTCTAAGGGAATTACGCATCTGCCTGAGAGCATTATATTTCTTTTTCTTTAAATATAAACCTTTACCGCCCGATAGCTTTTTGGTCGAAACCTTATTTTCTTGAAGCTTAGATTCAAGAATTTCACAGAGAGCCGCACAGCCGTCACGGCAAAATTCCGTGTCAACGTCAGCCTTAAGCTCCCGTTCTATCTTACGAAGATAAGTGCAATACGTACGTATACTTTTAAGCCCCTTGGCCCTAAGGTAGGACACAAACTCATCCTTTTTGAAAGACATAGACTCCTCCTTTCCCGATGCCAAAGCTCGAATTTATCACGAGGACATTATAACATACATACCGACTATTTTCAACACAGTAAACAGAGATTGACATAGGGTATAAATTTTGATACAATACTTTAAGTATTTCTGCCCGGCAGATGAAGAAATACTCAAGAAAACCATTGAAAGGTATAATAATACTCTATGAATAATCTCAAACAAAACCGTACGGTGAGTTTTGTTATCGTTACTCTGGTTTACATATTAGCCGCAGTTATCGGTATACTTGTTTACCGAGAACTTAGCCTTGACTGGTGGCTGTCTTTACTTATCGCAGATACGGCGGCAACGGTCGTCACCTTTATATTCAGTCTTATTTTCAATAACGCATCGGTCTATGATCCCTATTGGAGCGTTCAGCCTCCCGTGATCCTTTGTGCATTTGCCGTAGGCAAGGAGCTGACGGGATTCGGTATTCTTCTTCTCTTCGTTGTGTCCTTCTGGGCGATACGACTGACCGCAAACTGGGCGTATACCTTTGGGGACCTTACCCATCAGGATTGGCGTTATACTATGCTTAAGGAAAAGACGGGTACGTTCTATCCCGTCATCAATTTTGTGGGAATACATATGGTCCCCACCCTTGTGGTATACGGCTGCATCCTGCCCGGGGCATATGCCATCCGTGAGGGAATATCGGGCAATGCATTAAGCACACTTTTTCTCACCGTTTCCTTTTGCGCCGCAATAATGCAGGGTGTAGCGGATATTCAGATGCATAAATTCAGACGTCACCGTGACACAGCGTTTAACCGACACGGCCTGTGGGCATATTCCCGCCATCCAAACTATCTCGGCGAGATTCTTATGTGGTGGGGTGTGGGTCTTTCTGTAGCTTATGCAAGCCCTTCGGTCTGGTATCTCTTATCAGGAGCCTTTGCCAACACCTTGCTCTTCATCTGTGTCAGCATCCCTATGGCAGACCGTAGACAGTCCAAAAAAGAAGGCTTCTCCGAGTATAAAAAGCAGACGAGAGTGCTGCTGCCTTTTAAAAAGTGAAGCTTTGGCTAAAGATTTTTGAGAGAATAATACAAACATTGAAAGGAAAAATTTTATGCGTAAGAATTTTGGAGTTAAAAACTGGCTTTATCCTATGCCGGTGCTTATCGTCGGAACATATGACGAAAACGGAAAACCCAACGCGATGAACGCGGCTTGGGGAGGGATCTACGATACGAATTTAGTTATGGTCTGTCTTGCAGACGAGCATAAGACGACCGCCAATATTCTTAAAACAGGAGCATTTACCGTCAGCTTTGCTACCGCAAAGACGGTAGTCCCCTGTGACTATGTGGGTATAGTTTCGGGAAACGACGAGCCCGATAAGTTTGAAAAAGCAGGCTTCCATGCCGTAAAGAGCGAGTTTGTCAACGCTCCCATTATCGAAGAATTGCCCATGACAGTTGAGTGCAAGCTCCATAAGTTCAACGAGGACGGAATCTGCATAGGCGAGATAGTGAACGTCTCTGCTGACACATCTATTCTTTCCGAGGACAAAAAGATAGATGCCAAGAAGCTTGATCCCATTATCTACGACAGCGCTACCCACGTTTATTGGAGTTTCGGTGAAAAAGTAGGTCAGGCATTTTCTGATGGAAAGAAGATAAAATGATCAAAGAACTGATGCACGATCCGATCTTCCTTGCAGGAAAATCGGAGATAGCAACTAAAGATGATATACAGACAGCACAAGATCTGCTTGATACCTTGATCGAACACCGTGAGGGCTGTGTCGGTATGGCAGCAAATATGATAGGTGTGCGTAAACGTATAATTGCCTTTCTTGACGAAAGCGGAAGGACACCTACATATACGGTTATGCTCAACCCCGAGATCATCAAGGCAGAGGGAGCATACGATACAGAGGAGAGCTGTCTGTCACTTCTCGGAGGACCGAGAAAATGTAAGAGATACAAAAGCATCAAGGTCAGATACCAGACTGTCGAAATGCAGACCCGCATTAAGACCTACACAGGCTGGACCGCCCGGATAATACAGCACGAGGTCGATCATTGTAACGGAGTATTGATATAATGCAGTATCATACGGAACAGCGAAAATAAAAAAACGGTTTCATTAAATATGAGAGGGAAAACTATTAATGTTCAGAGAACTGACAAGAAAGAATAAACGGCTTTGAGATTTATACTGTTTAAGATGCGCAAATCTTAGTTATTATATAAATATAATCATAAATAGGGCGGAACTAATGATAGAGTCTTTATTATCACGGATTGCCGAGCTTATCGGACACAATATGTGGCTTGCACCTCTGCTCGCTCTTGCGGCAGGAGTACTAACCACTCTTACACCTTGTTCGCTTTCGACTCTCCCCTTGATACTTGGATATGTGGGTGGTACAGGCGTAAAAGAGCCAAAAAGGGCATTTGCTTATTCTGTGGTTTTTTCGACAGGAAGTACCGTTACATTCGTTGCACTCGGTATTATTGCAACACTGGCAGGACACTTGATAAACACCTCGTCACATATATGGCATATCATACTTGGGTTGCTTCTGATAGTTATGGCATTGCAGCTATGGGGAATTATCAGGGTTATACCTTCGGCAGATCTTGTATCAAAGAATCAAAAACGCGGTTTTGCAGGTGCGTTTGTTTCGGGTCTGCTTGCAGGGGTGTTTTCCTCGCATTGTTCAACACCTGTGCTCGTTGCCTTGCTTGCAATGCTTGCGGATAAAGGCAATATGATGTGGGGCGTGCTTTTAATGCTGCTATACTCTATAGGTCACAGCGTGCTTATACTTCTGGCGGGAACATCGGTTGGATTAATGCAGAAAATCAGTCAAAATAAGCGATATAATAAAGTTACTGCAATTATAAAAATCGTGATGGGAACAGTAATACTGCTTGCAGGAATATATAATCTGACCGACGCTCTGATTTAACTTGCTGCTACCGGCAGTTACGTATTTCAAGAGGAATGACCCAAAGAGCATTGGCGTATAAGCTGCAGGTCAGCGTACAGGCGGTATCAAAATGGGAACAGGAGCTGTCCTATCCCGACGTCACCCTGTTGCCCGGGATAACCAAGCTTTTTTCGGTCACAATCGACCAACTGTTTAACGACGTAACATAACAAACACCCGATAGGTTAAGCAAGCCTATCGGGTGTTGCTTATATGTATATTATTTCGCATCAAAATAACCGTCTATCTCGGTCATTTTAGACATCTGCTTTACGTCAAAGGGGCAGCGATCCTCACAGTGACCGCACTTAAGACAAGCATCTGCCTTGACCGACAGCTTGGTATAATGGTTTGCGGCGATCTCGTCCCCTGCCAGCGCCAGATCATAATACTTATTCACCAGACCGATATCTATACCGGCAGGGCAGGGCTGACAGTGGTTACAGTAAACACAGGTACCGGAAATTTTGTCAGCGGTAAAGCCGCCGATAACCGAGTAGTCCTTTTCTTCATCTGTAGCTTCAAGGAATTTAAGCACCTGATCCAGATGCTTTATAGTCTGTACTCCGGGGACAGCCACAAGAACTCCGGGACGGTCGATGGCATACTGCAGACACTGAGTGTGAGTCAGAGCTTCACCAAAGGGGGAATGCTCTGCACTAAGCAGCTGACCCGCAAAAAAGGGCTTCATTACAGAGATTCCAATACCTTCTCTTGAGCAACGGCTGAGCAGTTCAAAGCGTTCCTTGACAGAGCCGATACCGTACTCGTCACCCTTTTCAAA
>JAZNKU010000030.1:0-4394 GCA_045578685.1 Eubacteriales bacterium | reverse complement strand
TTTTGTCCTGTAGTCAAAAATCTTCCTTAAATTTGCTTATTATATACCTTGAATAAGTATCGCTCTCACAGGTGCTCCGTCACAGCCGCCGAGATTTATAGGCTGGGCACAGAGAAGGTATTTTCCTTCCGGAACACCGTTAAGACGGATTCCCTCGAGGAGAACGGTATCCTTTGACAGGAGTATCTTATGGACTGCCATCGGTGCATTTTCGGGACCTACAGTCTGGCTTTCGTTACCCAAAAGATCTATGCCTGCCGTTGCGAACACCTCAGCTGCCGATTCTGTTACCGTTACATTTCCTTTTATTAATATACGGCTTATTCCGTTTGATTTTTTTATAATGCTTTCTGCGTCTTTACCGTATAGCTCTCCCGTGTGCTCTGCAACATAAGCCTCCCCCACCGTCTTTGCAAGCGAGAGCATATCAACGGTCTTTCCCTCGCCGAAGAAATGATAGGGAGCGTCTATATGAGTTCCGTTATGAGCACACATAGACAGAGCAGTGAGATTACAAGCATCCCCTTTGGCGGTTGAAGCAATTGTTTCTTTTTTCGGAGCGGGATCTCCGGGGTATACCTCGCAGGAGAACAGCTCTTGGGTTATATCGTAAATTTTCATAATATCCCTGCCTTTCCGTAAGAATATTATGATACAGTACGGCTTGTTTGTCAAGCGTATTGACATATATCCGTAAAATATGTTATTATATATATAATAATGTTAAAGGAGTCTATGAAATGATAAAGCTTGAAAGAGTAAGTGTAATGAATTTTGAGAACGCTGTCAGAGGCGCACGTAACCCCATGAACAGTTGGGACAAGACAGATTCCTGGTATGACGAAAACGGAAACTATATTTTGGGTGAAAACGATCTTGGACTTTGCAAGCGTCTTTGCAAGGCGGGCTCGGATCACCGCAAGTTTGTAAGACAAATATTTATATCAATTGACATTACAGCTCCCCTTTACTGGTGGAAAGAGTTTGACACCTACAAGGTAGGTACGGTTGCCAACTCTACCTCTACCATGCACAAGATCCATTCCAAGGAGTTTTCCCTTGAGGATTTCAGCTGCGATCATATGACCGATGAGTGCAAGGCTGAGTTTGTAAAGGTGGTTGAGTTTATGGAGGTGCTTCGTCAGAAGTATCTGGTGGATAAGGACAAGAAATACTGGTACGATATGATCCAGTTCCTACCCAGCAGCTACAACCAGATGCGTACCTGCACTCTGAATTACGAGAACCTTTGCAACATATACTATGCCAGAAAGAACCACAAGCTTGACGAGTGGCATGTGCTCTGTGATCTGATCGAGGGTCTTCCTTACTTCAAGGAGTTCTTCATCGACACAAGAGAATAAATCAAAAGAAGCCTTCCGCCTTAGCGGAAAGCTTCCTCACATTTACTATTAATTAATTATTCTTCGGAATAACTGTTAGCCGCCTGCTCAGCAAGCTCACGCTCGTATGCCTCGATAACGCCGTTCTCAAGACTCGCTCTGAAATCCGCATTTATGGGATGAACGATGTCACGGTATGTACCGTCGGGGTTCTTGCGAGAGGGCATTACGATGAACAACTTTTCACGTGCATTTATTACTTTGATGTCGTGTACCGCAAGCTGATGATCGAAGGTCACGGAAGCAATTGCTTTCATGGGTCCCTCCTCGTTGAAAAGTTTTCTTATCTTGATGTCTGTAATTTCCACGTTTTTTTCCTCCTTGTTTAAGTCGCTTACGGTGGGCGTTGTTAAATGCTTGTCCGTTGCTATGGGAAAATTATACAGTTAAAATGTGAATTATTCAATAAGGCATATTTATAATTATTTTAACATTTTATGGAAATCGCACAAAAAAAGCAGATAAAATGTGCATAATGTATTATTTTGTATAAATACAGAAAGGCGTTGTGATGAACAAAGCAGAGTTGAACGAATTATTATCGAGGGTTAAAAGGCTTCACTTTATAGGTATAGGCGGAATAAGCATGTCCAGCCTTGCCATGATAGCAAAGGACAGGGGCTTTAAGGTAACAGGCTCGGACAGAAGCAAGAGTGAGGCTACCGAAAAGCTGGAAGAGGCGGGCATTAATATCATATATGCTCACGAGGCTGATAATGTAGAGAACTGTGATGCTATCGTATATACGGCAGCAGTCCATGATGATAATCCCGAGATGGCGAGAGCTATCGAGCTGGGGCTGCCCCGTATAAAGCGTGCAGAGTTTCTTGGTTATATAATGCAGGCATACAAGAACCGTATCGGTATTGCAGGTATGCACGGAAAGTCTACCACCACCTCGATGGTGTCCGAGGTGTTTATGACGGCGGGGGTTGACCCCACGATCGTTAACGGAGTCAAGCTTCCTATGCTTGACGGAGGCGCGTACCGCGTAGGCGGAAAGGATCACTTTATCTTTGAAGCCTGTGAGTATACCGACTCCTTCCTTTCCTTCTTCCCCAGTATAGCGGTAGTGCTAAATGTTGACCGTGACCATGTCGATTATTTTCCCTCTATGGAGGCTACCATAGATTCCTTCAAGCGTTATCTTGCCCTCGCAGAGAGTGCAGTCGTCAATATCGATGACGACTATACCGTGGAGGCATGCGACGGTTACGAGGGTGATCTTATCCGCGTCAGCACCAAGGGTAATGAGGCTGAATATAATGCGGTTGACATCAGCTATGACAGAGGCTTCGGAAGCTTTGATGTGGTAAAGGGAGCACGGAATCTCGGCAGAGTTACACTGGGTGTTCCGGGTGAGCACAGCGTTCTTGACGCCCTTGTAGCCGTAGCTGTTGCGGATATATGCGGACTGCCCTTTGAGCCTGTGGCTAAAGCACTTGCCGGCTTCAGAGGGGCAAACAGACGATTTGAATATATAGGTAAATATAACGGCATCGATGTATACGACGACTATGCCCATCATCCCAGCGAGATCAAAACGACGCTGGAGGGAGTGGTAAAACGCGGATACAACAAGGTGTGGTGCGTATTCCAGTCCCATACCTACAGCCGTACCGCGGGACTATTTGACGAGTTTGCAAGAGCATTTGATACTATTGATACCGTTATTTTTGCTGATATCTTTGCTGCAAGAGAGACCGATACCTTGGGCGTTTCCGCAGAGCTTCTTGCCGAGAGGGCAGGGGACAATGCACTTTACCTGGGCGGCTTTGATAAGATAGAAGAGTACCTTAAAGCTAATGCAAAAAAAGGCGACCTGATACTTACAATGGGTGCAGGAGACGTTTATAAGATCGCGTATTCTATTGTAAATAGTTGACCCAATAAAAAAAGCCCTCAAGGGCTTTTTTTATTGGGTCAACTGACTTTTATTAATGAGAAATAAGCTCTGCGAGAGCGTACATCTTGTCAAGCTCTGCCTTACGCATAGCACAGAACGCCTTCATAGCATCTACCTGCTCGGGGGAGAACTTGTCAAGGTCGCCGTCCTTAAGCTTGCCCTTGTACATTCTGTCGAGGATGAGAGCGTAGGAGATATCGGTCTCAACGATCTCACCGTTTCTTGCACATACAACGCAATCGCTCTTACCTGCGAGGATGAGCTCAACTGCCTTTTCTGCAAACTGAGCAGCCATAAGTCTGTCGCGAAGTGTAGGAGCACCGCCGCGTACCATATGTGCGGGACGGCAGAACTTTGTGTCGATCCAAGCACCTTCAGCCTTGGTCTCGGTGTTAATTCTCTTGGTGAGATATTCGCCGTAGGGAACGCCGTCCTTTTCGGGGAAGCCTTCAGCTACTGCGATGATAAAGCTGCGCTGACCGTTAGCTCTTGCAGCCTTGAGCTTGGCGATAGCTGCCTCTTCGTCAAAGTCACACTCGGGGATTGCAACGATGGTAGCACCGAGAGCTATACCGGACTGGAGTGCAAGGTAGCCTGCACCTCTGCCCATGATCTCGATAACATTACATCTTGCGTGAGACCAGCAGGTGTCACGGAGTCTGTCACCAAGCATAAGGTTGGTGTTCATAGCGGTATCAAAGCCGAGAGCATAGTCTGTGGATGTGATATCGTTGTCGATGGTTGCGGGGATACCGATGGTGGGAATACCTCTGTGGCTTAAGTCGGTTGCACCTCTGAAGGTACCGTCGCCGCCGATAGCGATGATAGCGTCGATGTTTTCTTCCTTACAGGTAGCAATAGCCTTTGCCATACCCTCCTCGGTCTTGAACTCGTCACAACGGTCGGACAGAAGAGCTGTACCGCCTACGTTGATGAAATTAAGAACGTCCGTGTTCTTGAGAGTCTTGATGTTATTGTAGATAAGACCCTTGTAGCCCTCGTAGATAGCTACTACCTCGATACCCTGCTTGAGAGCAGCAAGTGCAACGGCTCTTACCGCAGTGCTCATGCCGGGAGCGTCGCCG
>JAZNKU010000029.1:0-9491 GCA_045578685.1 Eubacteriales bacterium | reverse complement strand
TTGTCTGAATCTGTATAGGTGTGTTGTCTAAGGTGGGCAGATCATCTTCAGGCTTGTTCTTGCAGCCTGCCGTGACTGTTAATACAGATATTGCCGTAAGGATAAGGGCTAAAGTTCTTTTATTAAACATATTTTTTCCGTTCCTTCTTTTGACGGGCGTTTTGACGCCCTTATTTCTTGTATACACGGTCTACTCTGCGGGAGAGCAGACATACACATTCATAGTTTATGGTGTTCGCCGCTTTTGCGAAAACATCTACAGAGGTATGCTCACCGAAGATCTCTACCTCGTCACCCGGGGAAGCGTCTACTCCCGTTATATCGATCATACACTGATCCATGCATATTCTGCCTACGATAGGACATTTGTTGCCTCTTACCGTCATATAACCGCCGTTAGAATAAGCACGGATGAACCCGTCGGCATATCCTATGGGTATAGTGGCTATCTTCATATCCTGCTCTGCAGTGAAGGTGGCACCGTAGCCTACGCTTTCTCCCGCACGGAGCGTGTGGATATGGGTTATATAGGTCTTAAGGCTCATAACGGGCTTTAGCCCCTTGGCAGGAGCCTCGCCTGACGGATCAAGACCGTAGAGGATGATACCGCATCTGACATAGTCAAAGCAGGCATCGTGGCGGTATATGGTAGCCGCAGAGTTAGAGAGATGTCTTGCCTTGAAGGTATGCCCTAACTCGCACAGCCTTGATTCGGTTCTCGTATATCTTTCGAGCTGCTTGTCGGTCATGGTAGAGTCGGGCATATCCGCGCAGGCAAAGTGACTGAAAAGCCCCTCTATCTCAAGTCCCTTTACATCAAAGACCGATGCAAGCTCCTCAAAATCCTCGTCACGGGTAGAAAATCCGATACGGTTCATCCCCGTATCCAGCTTTATATGGCATCTCAGCTTTCTGCCGTGAGACAGCTCCTGCTCAAGGCGTTTTGCGTATTCAAGAGAGCCCAGGGTGATGATGATATCGTTGTCCGAGAGGATATTTGCCAGCTCAACGTTTGGGGTATTTCCTAAGATGAGTATTTCGCAGTCAGAGAAAAGTCTCCTCATCTCCAGAGCCTCGTTGGCCGTTGCCACTGCGAAAAAACGGCATCCGCAGTTATAGAGAGCGTGGGAGCATCTCGCAACACCGTGTCCGTAAGCATCAGCCTTCACTACGGCGATTATTTCTGCGGGATGGGCGTATTCGGATATTTTTTTGTAGTTTTCTGCCAGAGCACCGAGATCTATCTCGGCGTAGGCGTTACTGTATGTCAGCATTGATTTCTCCTTACTGGATTATAAAGCTTTCTATATCAAGAGTCAGGAGTGCACCTTCGCTTTTGTACTCTATCCGGCAGGGCAGCTCCTCGCCTTTTCTGACATAGATCGCGGTATCAGCACTGTTTTTTGTGTAATGATAGATAGTATTTTCCCCGTCATTACGGGAATATTCAAAGTCCCCTCGGGATACAGACAGCATTTCGGGCAACAGGGAAAAGGGGATACTGACGCTGCCGCCCCCCGGCTCTATCTGCATATCGTCATAATATACCCTTACCCGGGAGCAGTCTACCTCAAATCGGTAGCCGCTGAGAGTGTCCGGAGAATCTATACCTATGTCGCAGGAATCGGAACTTTTTAACACAACGGTTATCGCAACGCTCGCACCGTTGCTCTCAAGCGTTCCCGAAAGGGTAACGGGATAGGTCTCAATAACGGGTAACTTCTTCTCCTGCCCGCAGGAAGTGAGAAGGAGCAAAAGAACAAGTAAAAATACGATTCGTTTCATATGCAAAACCTCCGCATACAGTTTATGCGGAGGCTTGGTTTTTGATTACTTATCTGGAAACCTCGGTAACTACGGTCTTCTTGTTAAGGAACTTCATAACCTTGAGAGCCTTGTTGGTAACCTCAAAGAAGCAGATAACCTTTTCGCCGAATTCGTTGGTACCGTATGCGTAGTATACATCGGGGTGGTTCATGGAAGAAACAGCCTCGTAGCGCTTGTCGTACTTAAATGCATCTGCATCAGCCTTGTACTCGTCGTTGTTGTAGGGAGCGATAGCATCAAAAAGGCTTACCTTGATCTTGCAGAGGTCCTTGGACTTCTTCTTACCGTAGATAGTGGTAAGGGTGAGGTGACCGCCGGAGATATCCATCTTCTCTTCGATGTTTACAAGAGGAGAGGTCATCGGGATGATAAGCTTGCTGAGAAGAAAAGGATAGAGAGCCAGCACAAGGATAAGACCCAAGAGCAGCATATCCACAACGGAGAAGAGTATGAGAAGAACTATAGGAGCAATGATATATGCCACCTTCATCAGAATGCGGTTTCTCTTGTATGCACCTTCAACTTTCTTTTCTACCGTTAAATCGGCGTGGTTGGTAATTTCATTCATGTGTAAAAACCCCCAAAAATAGTATTATTGACATATTGCAATCATTATATCACACAGTGTATTAAAATTCAAGTAAATTTTTATGAAAATTCTTGATTATTGTGCTGCTATAGTGTAATATATATATAATATTATTTATTTAAGAAAGAGAAGTGTCAGAATGAAAGCAGTTATTACGGTTGTAGGACGAGACAGCACAGGTATCATTGCAAAGGTATCAGGCAAGTGTTCGGAGTATTCGGTGAATATCATCGATATTTCCCAGAGCGTTATTTCCGAATATTTTACCATGATGATGGTCGTCGATATCGACAAGTGCAGTATCGACTATAAGGACTTCGTTGATATCATGAACGATATGGGTCGTGAAAACAATCTTGAGATCCATATGATGCACGAGGATATCTTCAACTCTATGCATAAGATCTGAGGTAAGTGCAATGTCAATGATCAAGATGGACGACGTCCTTGAAACCATAAACATGATAAAAGAGGAAAATCTGGACATCCGTACCACAACTATGGGTATCTCCCTGTATGACTGTGCGTGCGACGATGATGACAGATTTGCCGAAAAGGTATACGACAAGATAACCAAGTCAGCAAAGGACCTTGTTAAGGTGGGCTGCGATATCGAGAAGGAATACGGTATTCCGATCATCAATAAGCGTGTATCGGTTACCCCTATCTCCATGGTTGGCGGTTCTATCTCTCCCGAGGGCTATATCAAGGCTGCCAAAGCTATGGATCGAGCTGCTGCCGAGGTTGGTATCAACTTCATCGGAGGCTACGGAGCACTTGTTCAGAAGGGAATGAACGAGCCCGCCTGCAAGCTTATTTCGGTTATCCCCGAGGCTCTGGCTGAGACCAAGATGGTGTGCTCCTCCGTCAATGTTGCCTCCACCAAGGCGGGTATTAATATGAACGCTATCATCGAGATGGGTTCTGTTATCAAGCGTACGGCTTACCTTACAATGGACGAGGGTTCTATAGGCTGTGCCAAGCTCGTAGTGTTTGCAAACGTACCCGAGGACAACCCCTTCGTTGCAGGTGCTTTCCACGGTGTGGGTGAGGCTGAGAGAGTTATCAATGTAGGTGTTTCCGGCCCCGGAGTTGTTGCCTCCGCTATCAAGCGTGCAGGTAACTGCGACCTTTTGGAGCTGGCTGAAATAATTAAAAAGACCGCGTTCAAGATCACCCGTATGGGTCAGCTTGTGGCAAAGGAAGCCGCAAAGCGTTTGGGTGTTGAGTTCGGTATAGTAGACCTATCCCTTGCTCCCACTCCCGCAGTAGGCGACTCTGTTGCTCATATTCTCGAGGGTATGGGTCTTGAGTCCGTGGGTGCTTGCGGTACTACCGCTTGTCTTGCAATGCTCAACGATGCGGTAAAGAAGGGCGGCGTTATGGCTTCCTCATCCGTTGGCGGTCTTTCCGGTGCATTTATCCCCGTTTCCGAGGACGCAGGCATGATAGACGCAGTACGCAAGGGTGCTCTTTCTCTTGAAAAGTTAGAGGCAATGACAGCAGTATGCTCGGTAGGTCTTGATATGATCGCCGTTCCCGGTGACACTCCCGAGGCTGTTATCTGCGGACTTATCGCAGACGAGATATCCATCGGAGTTGCCAATACCAAGACCACCGCAGTACGAGTTATCCCCGTACACGGCAAGGGTGTAGGCGAGGAGGTAGACTTCGGCGGACTTTTAGGCGTTGCTCCCATTATGCCCATAAGCCCCTATTCTCCCAAGGAGTTTATTCTCCGCGGCGGAAGAATTCCTGCTCCTATCCATAGCCTTAAAAATTAATGCGGAATGCGGAGTTCGGAATGCGGAATTAAATGATGATTTTCTACGAAAATCTTCTTTAATTCAAAAGGATAAATTATGTTAGGTACTATAGTAAACGCTCTGGCAGTTATAGTTTTTGGCTGTGCCGGTCTTTTGTTCAAAAAAGCAATAAACGAAAAGATGAGCGACCTTCTGATGAAGGGAATAGGGCTTTGTGTCATATATATAGGTATCTCGGGTGCGCTTGATGCGGGAAACACCCTTGAGGGTGCGGATACTAACTCGCTCATAACCATAATCGCTATGACCTTAGGCGGAATCCTCGGTCATATATGCGACCTTGACGGGCGTATGAACCGTCTGGGCGAAAAGATACAGAACAAGCTTGCCAAGGGTGACAGCAAGTCCACCATAGCAGAGGGCTTTGTTACCGCGTCCCTTATCTACTGTGTCGGAGCCATGGCGATATTGGGATCCCTGCAGAGCGGTCTGGAGGGTAATCATACCACCCTTTTTATAAAAAGTCTGCTTGACGGTATAATGTCCACTATATTGGCGGCTCAGTTAGGATTCGGCGTGCTTCTGTCCGCTGTTCCGGTATTTCTGTATCAGGGAACCATTACCCTGTGCGCTCATTGGATAGAGCCCTTCCTCAGCACTCTTGTGATTGCCGAGATGAACTGTGTGGGCTACATACTTATTATGGCTATAGGTCTCAATATAGCCAAGATAACCAAAATAAAGGTAATGAACCTTGTTCCTGCGGTACTGTTTGCGGGAATAATGGCTTATATAATCGAAAAGATCCCCGTTATATATAATTTCTTGTATTAAGGAGGTAGAATGATGAACGGAAAGCTTTATATCGACGGTGTGATAGATTGCATCAGCCGTGCCTGGGCAAAGGGTGCGGAGGCTATTGACCACGCCGCAGACCTCATCTGTGAGGCAACCGAAAAAAAGAATAATGTATACGCCTTCGGCTGTTCCCATGCAGGAATCCTTGCAGAGGAGATATTCTACCGTAGTGGCGGTATGGTTACCATAAATCCCATCTTCTTCCCCGGATTTATGCTCAACACCCGCCCCGTTACCATGACCAGTATGCTGGAGAGACTTCCGGGACTGGCAAAGATAATTTTTGACGAAAATAAGCTTAAGAAGGGCGATGTGCTTATCATCCACTCTGTTTCGGGCAGAAACACCGTTCCCGTTGAGATGGCTGAGGAGGCCGCAAAGAACGGTGTCAAGACTATTGCCATCACCAACCTTGAGTATTCTTCGGCGGTTACAAGCCGTGCCCCCTCGGGCAAGAAGCTCTATGAGGTATGCGATATCGTTATAGACAACTGCGGCTGTATAAGCGACGCTTCCGTCAAGCTGGAGGGTCTGGCTGAAAAGACAGGTCCCACCTCCACCGCTGTAGGTGCTGCACTTCTTAACGCACTCGTTATAGAGGCAGAGGAGAAGCTTATCGCCAAGGGTGTTACACCCCCCGTATTCCTGTCTGCAAATATTGACGGCGGTACCGAGCATAACGCCAAGATACTTAACGAATATAAAGACAATATTTTCTACATGTGAGGTCGATATGAAATATTATGTAGCATTTGACGGTGGCGGCTCCAAGGTCGAGGCCATCCTCTTTGACGAAAACCTTAAGAAGATAAGACATGCAAGAATGACGGGTATGAACACCGCGTCCACCAGCCGCGAGACTGTTTCTGCAAACGCTCATAAGCTTATGGACGAGCTGCTTGACGGTACGGGAGTTACAGAGATAGAGAATGTTTACGGTGCTTTTTCCGGACTTATTCTCGGCACCCTTAAGGAAAAAATTCAGGTAAATAACGAAAATCATGTAAGCGGCGAGGCAAAGATGGGTCTGCTTGCGGCTTTCGTATACGGCAGTGCTATTACCGCTCTTTCCGGCACAGGCTCGGTTATCTTCTGGCCCAAGGACGAAAAGACCTGCTACGAGGCAGGTGCCTTCGGCTCTGTTATCCACGATGAGGGAAGCGGCTATCATATGGCACGTATGGCCTTTGCCGAGTGCATTAAGGAATATGAAAAGCGCGGTCCTTCCACTCTTATGACCAAGTTCATCTGTGAGCATTTCAATGCCGAGGATATCGGTGAGGCAGGATACAATGTATACCACTTTGAAGGCAGAGATCCCATCCCCGCACTTGCAAGCTGTGCTCCCTGCGTAGGTAAGGCTGCCCGCAGAGGTGATGAGATAGCAAAGCATCTGCTGCGCGAATGTGCTGCTCGTCTGGCAGAGCAGACTATAGGTCTGATCAACCGTTCTGATGCCCCCGTTGACATTCCCATCGTAACCGAGGGCGGACACTGGAAGAACGATAAGCTTATGTTTGAGGCGTATACCGAGTATATTCACGAGTTCCAGCCCGAGCGTAAGGTGCTTGCTCCCTTCTTTGAGCCTATCATCGGCGGTATCATCGCTAAGCCTCACTATGACGGTGAGGAGATCACCGACGAGATGATCGAGTTCTTAAAGGAAGAGTATAAGGACTTTATCTATAAGTATAACGAAGATTAAAAGAAAATTTCCGTGCTTTTAAGCACGGAAATTTTTATTTAATAGCTTCAAGCACATCGGTCAACGCATTTACCGCAGTCAGCTCTCTTATCTTTTCTCTTGAGAGGGTAGAACCGAACTTGTACTTTTTAACACTGGTTCTGCCGTTGTGGCATACCGCGATATATACGAGACCTACAGGCTTCTCTTCGGTGCCTCCTCCGGGACCTGCGATGCCCGTTACGGCAACGCTGATATCAGAGTTCATAAGAGCTCTGACACCTTCCGCCATCTTCACGGCTACCTGATGTGATACGGCACCGTATTTTTCAAGTCTGCGGTTGGAGACGCCGAGAATCTTGTTCTTGATGATGTTATGATAGCTGTTGACACCGCCGAAGAACACATCCGAGGCTCCCGGAACATCGGTTATCATCTTGGCTATAAGACCGCCGGTACAGCTCTCTGCGGTGGAGAGTATCTTGTTTTTTAATCTGAGGGTGTTTACCACCGCTTCCTCAAGGGTGGTGTCGTAGCCGTAGATATACTGTCCGACCTCGGTGGACTTTATATCCTCCACGGTATCAAGACACATAGCCAATGCCTTTTCATGGGTGTCGGCAGAGGCGGTGACACGGAGTCTTACCTCCCCTGTTTTGCAATAGGGAGCGATGGTGGGGTTAGTTGCCTTCTCCATCATATCACCTATTTTTTCGGCAAGAGCGGATTCGCCTATACCGATAAGGTTGATGTTTCTTGAAACCAGCACCCTGTCACAGTATTTTGCCACAAGCGGCTTTGCCTCGTTTTTCCACATAGGCATCATCTCGGAGGGAGGTCCGGGCAGGAGGATAATGACCTTGCCGTCTGCTTCACAGAACACACCGGGAGCGGTACCGCAGGTGTTCCTGAGGACCACAGAGCCCTCTATTACATTCGCCTGCTTGCGGTTGTTGTCGGTCATATGACGGCCGCGTTTTTTGAAATAGCGGCGTATCTCCTCAAGCACGCCGGCATCCTCACAGAGACCTCTGCCGATAGCCTTTGCAGCAGTTTCCTTGGTTATATCGTCGTAGGTGGGGCCAAGGCCACCCGTCATAATAAGGAGGTCGCAATTATTGAGACAGTCCTTTATGGTTTGCTCCAGTCTTTCGCTGTTGTCGCCGATAACGCTCTGTCTGTACTGGGATATACCGAGAGAGGCAAGCTCGCGGGACAGATATGCGGCGTTGGTGTTTACAATATCGCCCAGAAGGATCTCTGTGCCGACACATAAAATTTCTGCGGTTTTGATTTTCATTTGTTTAACTTCCTAACCAAAAAAGCAGGAGCTGTCCTGCTTTTAAAAATATTTAACTTTTGGATTGTATATCTCTCTCCAAGCCAGATCCCCTCGTTCAAGACCGTTGATCAGCACCTCTGCGGTGGCGATGTTGGTTGCAAGGGGGACACTGTGTATATCACACAGTCTGAAGAGGTTGTCGATAGATTCCTTTTCGTCCATAGAGTGGAAAGCGTCGGGATCTCGCATATAGAGGACCATATCTATCTCATCGTATGCAACGCGGGAGAGTATCTGCTGAAGTCCGCCTACCGAGCCTGCCATAAGCTTCTCGATCTCAAGACCGGTAGCTTCAGAAATATACTTACCTGTGATGTTGGTAGCACAGAGCTCATGCTTGTTAAGTATGCCGCAGTATGCGATACAGAACTGGGTCATCAGCTCCTTTTTCTTGTCGTCTGCTATGATTGCTATATGCACTTATTTCACCCCTTCTGCTATTTAAGAATTATTTTTCTGTCTATTTTTTTGAAATCATTCATCAAGGGAACATTATTTCCCTCGATACGTAATGCGATATTAAAGAATGCACGGACGGTATTGGTTATACCGAAGCTGTCGATAAGCTTTCCGTTGCGCTGTGCCAACACAAAGGTATGGTCGGTGGGTATGACACCGATAAGCTTAACATATGTCTTGTCTATGATGTCGATTATACCCGGCAGCTCGCCTCGCTTCACCCTTGGCTCGTCAAAGCAGTTGATGATAAGCTTGGTCTTGGGCACACCCAGATCACACAGCCTCTGATTTGTTTGCTCGGCTGCACGCAGGGCAGCACTGTGATGGGTAGCAACTATGAGCGCCAGATCTGCAACAGCTGCTCCCAACTCTATCTCGGGACCGTTGCCGCCGTGAGTGTCAATGAAGATATAATCCAGCTCAAGGGCTTTGCTGACATTATCGGTAAAACTCTTGAAATCCTCAACGGATATGTTGTTCTCGTATCTGTAGGGTGCTGCAAGAAAATAGAGATTCTCACTGCGATCGTCGCGGATTATAGCCTTGTCGTAGCTAATATGACGCAGGATCACATCGCAGAGATCGTACATACATTTGTCCTCAAGCCCCAGAACAAGATCAAGGCATCTCATTCCGAAATCACAGTCAAGCATAAGAACTTTTTTGCCCAGCTTGGCAAGTGTGATGGCAAGGTTTGCACATACTGTGGTCTTACCTACGCCGCCCTTACAGGAGGTTATCATAACAATATTGGTTTTTGACATAACTACCTCCCATCATACTTAATAATATAATATCACAATTGTTGAACAAAGTCAATAATTAATGCGGAAAGCCTGATGTAGAATTAAAGACTAATTTTGCTCTTTTATTACAGGACCTTCGGTCAATCAATATGCTTTGCGGTAAGCTCGATGAGCTTGTTGATATCGTCGGGCTGAATTTTTGCCTCATGAGCGGCCTTGT
>JAZNKU010000028.1:0-1585 GCA_045578685.1 Eubacteriales bacterium | reverse complement strand
CCTGTTCTGCCGTTACCTGTCTGAACCTCGTCTATCATTAGGAGAATATCCTTTTCTTCGCAAAGCTTAGCTACGCTCTCTACAAACTCTTTTGTAAGAACATATACACCGCCCTCGCCCTGAACTACCTCCATCATGATTCCGCAGACCTTGTTTTCCTCGGCAAGACGAAGAACGTCATCGAAGTTATTTGCCTCGGCATACACAAAGCCCTCGGTAAAGGGATCAAACTCGGTATGGAAGCTGTCCTGTCCTGTAGCAGCTAAAGTAGTTATCGTTCTGCCGTGGAAGGAGTTTTTAAGAGTTATAATTGTATGTCTGCCCGAGCCGTACTTCAAGAAGGAATAACGGCGGGCGGCCTTGATCATACATTCGTTTGCCTCGGCTCCCGAATTAGAGAAAAATACCTTCTCCATTCCTGTAGCCTCGCATATCATCTGTGCTAACTTGGCACAGGGTGAGGTGTAATAATAGTTTGAGGTATGGGCAAAAAGGTCAAGCTGTTCCTTTACAGCCTCCACCCATTCGACATCAGAAAAGCCGAAGGTGTTTACCGCTATACCCGAGCCTAAATCTATATATTCCTTGCCGTTCTCATCATAACAAAGACTGCCCTTACCCGATACTATCTCAATAGGTAAACGTCCGTATGAATGCGCGACGTACTGATTATCTAATTCTTTGGTTGTCATAACTGCCTCTTTATACGATCATGGTACCGATACCCTCGTTGGTAAGCATCTCGACGATGATAGAATGGGGTATACGTCCGTCAATAATAAATACTCGCTTAACACCGCGGCGGATAGCCTCAACGCAGCAGTCGATCTTGGGGATCATACCGCCCGAGATTATACCACGCTTAATAAGCTGGGGTGCTTCGCTTACGTTGATTATCTTGATGAGTGTGTCGGGGTCCTTGGGATCTTCGCAGATGCCGACGATGTCTGTCATAGAGATAAGACACTCTGCACCCAGCATACCTGCAATGCCTGCGGCTGCTGTATCTGCGTTGATATTATATACGTTATTCTCGCTGTCACAGCCAACGGTGGAAATAACGGGGATATAGCCCTTTTCCAGTACGTCGAGGATAGGCTGGGTATTGATGTTGGTGATCTCACCTACATAACCCCACTTTTCGTCCATCTGCTTAGCCTCGATCATATGACCGTCGATACCGCAGAGTCCTATTGCCTTACCACCGTTGTTCTGCATAATGTTTACAAGGCTCTTGTTTATCTTACCTGCAAGTACCATCTGAACTACGTCTGCAGTCTCCTTGTCGGTAACTCTGAGTCCGTCAACAAACTTAGACTCCTTACCGATCTTGTTAAGCTCCTCGGTAATCTCAGGACCTCCTCCGTGAACAAGCACTACCTTGACACCGATAAGCTGGAGAAGCACGATATCACGCATGACCTTGTTCTTTAATTCCTCGTTTACCATTGCGTTGCCGCCGTACTTAACTACAACGACCTTATTGTAATATTTCTGTATATAGGGCAGTGCGTGGATAAGCACTGACGCCCTCTGTGCATTATTAAGTTCCATTTTAGGTTCTGTAATCTCCGTTGATCTTCAC
>JAZNKU010000027.1:0-6272 GCA_045578685.1 Eubacteriales bacterium | reverse complement strand
TTCTGACACTTATTGGATGCGTTACCCTCGATGGTATAAACCTTGGAAGCATCGGAATTATAAACGATACCTACGTGGGTGGAGTCAGCTACCTGGTTGGTATTGGTACGGAAGTAGATAATATCACCGCGCTTGGGCTGATACGTACCGCCGCAAGCGGGAGACCACTGCCAGTAACCGTTCTTCTGGAACCACTGCATACCGATATCACAGCTTGCGTGAGAGGTAATGGTGGTCTTGGGAATACCTGCCTGGTTAGCACACCAGGACACGAACATAGCACACCAAGCGCCGGGGTTGATACCGTACCACTTGCCGTACTTGGTGTAGTTGCCGCTACCGCCGGAGGTTCCGCCCATCTGGGATGTGGAGTTACCCTCGGTGTAGCCGATCTGCGTTGTGGCAACGGCGATCAGATCTTCGATCTGATTGCCGGTGTTTACGTGTGTGTTCTCATACGCCGCGCTGATGCCTAAAGGCAAGCAGGGGAGAATCATCATTACACATAAAACCAATGCCAATAATCTTTTTGTGTTCTTCATGATCTTCACCTTTCATGATAAATATTGTCAAGTATAATTATTGTAACATAAATACCTAAAAAAAGCAATAAAAAGGTTGATTTTTGTTCACTTTTCAACCGAAATCCGATAAATATTTTACAATCATAGGAATGTATTTCATTATCGCGCTGACAGATACCGACACAATGGTGTAAAAGTGTAATCCGGGTGTAAGTATTTTTGAACATTTACACCGCCACAAAGTCCTATAAAATAAGGCTATGTAGGCTCTCGGTGTAATTGGTGTAATTTATTTTAACTTCTTAGAGAAAATAAAAATATAATTATAAAGCATAATAAAATGCATAAACGATTTATAAGTAGTAACGGATTTTTTCTACACCAATTACACCAAAGGCGGGAAAGCCGCATAAATAAAGGCTTTCTCGGGTGTGGAACTGCTGCAGTCTTGTCACCGTCATTACATCACCTGCACCGATACATTGATGACTTTGTCATCAAATGTTCGTTATATTTGACGCGTAAATAGTTTCCAAAGTGAACGATCTCTTGTGTAACGGTGTTTGTTTTCTCTAAAAACGTAATATAACATAAACCCTATCGCCCCGTAGGGAATATCGCTTGTCGAAGACAAATATCATTCCCATAGGGATTTATATCGCGAAAAAAGAAGCCTTTGCATTGCATTGCAAAAGCTTCTTTTTTATTACGGCATTCTGTAATCTACAAATGCTATGGCGGGCATCTTGTAGCTGTTACAAAGGTTGAGAGTTTCGGGGAACTTGGCGGTAAGCTGACGGTTGTATCTTACACCGTAGAGTGCAAACTCGCCTGTATCAATAATTATCGTATCATCACCGACGATGACCTCGCCCTCGTGGGGAAGCCATATAAGCTGACCGTTATATTCTATCTGTACCTCTATTCCCTTTACGTAGCCCGTACCGTCAGCGGTGGTAAGTCCCTCACCCACATAGTCAAACTTAAGCTCTGCCTTGGAGATACCGGTATAGTTCACCTCGCGAAGCAAAGGACCGTGAACATCGTTTAAGTTACCGATTCCGTGCTTCTGTGCGGCGACGATCTCTGCAAGGCGTGTTGCCTGCCAATGCTTGATATAGGGATGAACGTTGTTCTGCCAAGTGGGGTCGTTCCACATATCAGAGGAGGAAACGACGTAGCTGTTGTCAAGAAGTTGGGGAATAGTACCCAGCTCTGATCTTACGGCACCAAAGTCCATAGAGACTACACCGGGGTTGTTGTTACAGGTAGGATACTCGATAAGATATACGGGGAAATCGTCGTTACCGAAGGTGCTTCTGAAATAGGTCATAAGCTCGGTAAACTGTACGGGGAAGTTGTTGTTATATTCTCTTCCGAAGGTTTCCTTTGTGTTGTACATATCGCTCTCGCCCTGATACCAGATGATACCTGCGCAGGAGAAGTTAGAAAGAGGGTGAATCTGCTGGTTGTATGCATATCTCGTTCTCATAGTAGTATTGACTGCCACGTTACCGAGAGCATAGTAGTATCTGCCGGATGCGTCAAGTACGTCGTGACCCCACTTATCGGCAAGCTCGTTGGGAGCGAAGGTAATAAGGGGATGACCGGAGGCGTCAATCTCGATAACGCCCACGGGAACGTCAGAGCGGTTGGACATATTATATGCAAACAGGTAGCCCAAAGCCGAGAAGCACTTTGTGCTGATAGCCGTTCTGTCAAAGATCTGGCTTGTAGGTGTAAAGTTTGCATAGGTAAGTATCTGGTTTGCAATATCGGTAGGTACCATCCAGTGACCGCCGTTGTAAACATCGCTGTAAACGGTAGTAGTGCCCTGTGCAAAAACACCCGACATTCCTATATAATCGGTATTTGAAATACGGTAGAATCGGATATCGCGGTTGTTGTCAAAATCAACGTCAAGGGTGTTACTCATTCCCTTGAGTTTGAGGTCAAGCATAAGCTCGCCTAAAGAATAGAAAATATTGGACTGACCTACCGCGTAATAAACATCACCGATAAGCACGCCGTTGTATGTAATACTGTAATCAGCACCGCTGATAACGAGAGGCTGACCTTCTGTGGTATAGGAGAAGGTGTCCTTAAACTCTGCCTTCCAGTTACCGTATGCGTCAACCTTAGCAGAAGCAGTCTTGCCGCCGAAGTAAACCACAACATCACCGCTGTTAGCATCAGCAGTACCCCATACCGAAAGCTTTTCGTCTCTCTGAACTATCATATTGTCAGAGAAAGCACAGGAAACGTGAACGCGGGTTGCCGTAGGTACAACAACCGGCTCAAGCATGGGAATAGCTCTTGTTTCCTTGTCGCCGCAGATAGTACAGATTCTTTCCTCAAGACCTTCTGCCTCATAGGTAGCGGCTGTAACAACTGCCCACTCGCCCCAAGCGTGCTCGCAGGGAGCGTTGGGATCCTCAACGGTTACGGTATAGTAGTTATAGCTGTCGTCCTTATACTGGATACTGAAGGAATATACACCGGGCTCAAGAGTAACGGTAATAACACCGTCAACTGCAGCTGCAGGTCTGATATACTGAGAACCGGGAGCTCTCTTGATCTCACCGGATGTAGCCCAGACACCGGGAGCATATCTTACGATATAAAGTCCGTCGATGTTACCGATCTTAACGGTATTGCCGTCCTGCTCAAAGGCGGGAGTTTTCTTGCCTGCCTCGAACTTGAATATCTCGATATAGCCGTTATAATACTCGGCACTAACGGTCACAAGACCGTTATCACGGTACTGGATGGTATATTCATCCGCACCCTTGATATCGTGCTTTGCGGTAAAGTTACGGCAGCCGGGCGCACGCTTGATCTCGCCTGTGGTAGCATAGTCGCCGTAAGCGGAACGGATGACCTTGATGTTTGCAAGATCGGATATATGAAGCTGAAGTCCGTCGGGAGTGAACACGGGGTCTGCCGCTCTGACCTCAACCTTTTCGATAAAGGTTCTGCCGTCGTTCATTCTTACCCAGAAGGTATATGTGCCCGACTTTGTCAGCATTCTTGTGTAAACGCCGTCAACTGTAGCAGCCTTTACGTGAGCGGTATCGACACCTACATAGGTCTCCGCTTTCTTTATCTCGGCAGAGCTCGAATACTCTCCGAGAGCAAAACGAATGTAATTGATCTCGTCAGCCATGGTTATCGTCACGGTATCTGCGTTAGCCGTGATCACAGGCTTATCTGCCGCAAAAACGGCAAAGGGAATGCACACCATAAGCATAACACCCACCAATACAACGCTGATAAGACTCTTAAAATTTCTTTTCATGGTCGTCTCCTTCATGAATTAATAAAATGTTAATAATATTGTATCATATGTTGTGGGGATTTTCAACCATAAATGAATATTTTATTTCAGGCGACAACTTGAAAAACGAATAAGTGCGTAATCACACCGTTCTGCAAATTAGAATTTATCATTATAAATCAATGTTAATTTCGTATTTATCTTCAATGAATATATAGTTCGCATTATGCTTTTGTGCAAGGTCTAATATTTCTGCGTTATCTGCCAATACACTCTCCATTGTGCACCATTCATCATCCAAACGATTTTCAATGACATTTGCATATTTCTTTATGTCGTCAAAGTGATTTCTGATATATTCCTCACTCATTACAAGACAGAAATATTTGATATTTTCAAAATATTCGGAAGAAAGATCCTTCTGCCAATCAAAGGGGATATAACAGCCCTCAACGATCAGGTTTTGATCGTTTTCTATAGCGGTCTTGATCATCTCCCGAACTATAGGCCACAGATATGCAGTCAGTTCCCCATCCTCGCTTGTGGGTGTAAGCCCGGTGTTGCCGCTGCGGATCAAGCCCATCTTAAGGTGGTCTATAGATAAATAGGGATATTTGTACTTTTCAAGTAAGCGCTGGGCAAGCAGGGTTTTGCCTGTGTGTGATGCACCTGTAATTAAAATTATCATTTCTTATCTGCTGCACGAATTATAATAAATTTCCTTCCATCTTGTTTTTGTCATTATATTGGTATGGCCAACTCTGATCTCGTTCATCAGAGGCACCTCGACCTCGTTACAGGTATGGTGATACACAAAACCCACCTTCTCCTGAACTCGTTTTGACTTGTTGTTGCCGTCATAATATCCACACCAGACAACAGACATACCAAGGGTCTCAAAGCCATGACGCAAAACAGCTCTTGCCGCTTCGGGCATATATCCCCTGCCCCAAAATTCTTTACCAAGCCAATATCCAAGCTCGCATTCGTCGTCCTTGTCGGTCATGTCGGTATGACCGTTGAGTTTAAGCTCGATGGCACCGATGGGTTTGTCGCTGCCCTTTTCACATATAGCGTAGCACTGTTCTCCTGTAAATACGTTCTTGATAACGTTAAGACTCTCCTCAACGCTCTTATGAGGAGGCCAACCTGCTATAGGACCAACGTCGGGGTCCTTTGCATATTCATATAAGCTCTCAGCATCACTTTCACACCAACGGCGGAGAGTTAATCTTTCTGTTTCTATTATCATAGTTCCTCTATATTATTTTCATTAGAATTTTTAATATATGCCATTCAGCCCTCGAAACTATCTATACTGAAGTCTTCAAGGGCTTTTTTATAATGTTCAAAAGCGGCGGTATGATGTTCTTCCATCCATTTCGATGACTTTTTGGGTCCAAAATATTCTTATTGTTCGTCGACCATATGTTTGCGCCAATATTCCACAAAATCATAGTAGTTCTTTCTTGTTGTTTCATCCAGATCATCCGGTGATGACAGAGTGACCGTCGGCAGGTCTATATGCACGTGATCTAAATTTCCCACGTCAATGCGATGCTCACGTATCTGCGGAGAATCCAAAGGAACAACATAGAGCTCATACGCCATACCGTCACATTTTCCCAAGCATATGTTCACACCAAAACGTTCGACACCTTCATAGTTTTTGTACCTAACTACTGCATAGTTGTGCACAAAGCATGGGAAATACAGCTCATCGCAACGACGAGAACATAACTCTTTGCACTCCGAGCACATAACCTCAGAGTCGCAATCAGCGGGAATTCGCCAATCAGAGATCTCCAAAACGGTTTTGTCCGCCCCAAGCACACATTCTGCGTGTAAGTCTTCGTCAAATCTATCACGCTCTGAAAATACCCTACGCTTCTTGATTCTGTATCTGCTTTGTTCGGTTGTCTTTGCACCTACGTCCCCGTATTCTTCATAAAAGCGGTCGATACAAACAAGTGCCGCATTATACGACATACATATATATTTTTCTTCATATGAATCCGGAGTATCCTTGATACACAGCTCATAAACAAAGCCGTTGTCTGCATTGATAAAATTTGAGAGGTTTTCCAGCTCGTATTTTATATATACTTTTGCTAAAGCCGAAACGTCAGCCTCGGCGATACTCGAAAAACGCTCTAATAAATCTATACGTTTGTCAAAAGTAGGAGCATATCTGTATATGATTTGTAACAGTTCGTTTTCCTTAAACTGATGGTTTGTTTCTTTTATCTTCGCCTTTAGTTGGGCCGAAGGTAGTAATTCTATAACTTCGTTGATCATTGTTCCTTACTTTCCTAATAAACACTCTATGGTTGAATAAAACTCAGTAGCGTCTTGCAATTCAAATTCGGTTGCATTATCCGCCTCGTCTTTGTCATATGCCACCGAAAACGATTTCGGTTCGATTTGAATATCAAAAAAATAATCACCGGCTTTTCCTTGAATGCCGATAC
>JAZNKU010000026.1:0-14291 GCA_045578685.1 Eubacteriales bacterium | reverse complement strand
GGGATTTGTGGGAGCTCTGGCGGTGATACTTCTCTTTGTGCTTCTGGTATGGAGAGGTTTTATCATAGCAATGAAGGCACCCGACACCTTTACCTCCCTTACGGTCATCGGTATCGTAGGCAAGGTTGGAATACAGGCGATACTCAATATCGGAGTCGTTACTGCGGTCATACCAAACACAGGTATCACCCTTCCTTTCTTCAGCTACGGCGGCTCTGCTCTTTGGATCCTCCTTGTGGAGATGGGTATCGTGCTGAGCATATCAAGATTTTCTTATCAGAACAAGCAGTAGGTATAATATGAGAGTATTAATGAGCGGCGGCGGTACCGGAGGACACGTCAATCCCGCGATCGCCATAGCCAATATAATAAAACAGAACTGTCCCGACTCGGTAATCGAGTTCGTCGGGACAAAAAGAGGAATCGAAAACAAGCTTGTACCCCATGCAGGATATAAGCTCCATCACATAGAGATACAGGGAATACGCCGCAGTCTTTCTCCTGATAATATCAAGACGGCGTTTTTGGCGGCAAAGTCCTTTTCGGACTGTAAGAAGATAATCAAGAAATTCAAGCCTGATGTAGTAATCGGTACAGGCGGATATGCCTGCTGGCCGGTGGTTGCGGCAGCGTCAAGCCTTAAGATACCCACCGTTCTGCACGAATCCAACGCCACCCCCGGCTTTGCAATAAAAATGCTTGAGAAGAAGGCGACAAAGGTTTTTGTCAACTTTGAGGAAACTATCCCTCAGCTCAAGTACCCCGAGAAGGCGGTAAGAGTAGGCAACCCCTTGAGAGGAGATTTCTCCACCGTCAGCCGTGAGGGAGCAAGAGCACATCAGGGTATAACGGGTAAGTACAGATATATGATACTGTCGGTAGGCGGCAGTATGGGTGCAGAGCGTATCAACCAAGAGGTCATCGATATGATGAAGACCTATACCTCCCGTCATCCCGAGATACTTCATATCCACGGCACCGGTGCCATAGAATATGAAGAAACCAAAAAGATGTTCCTTGAGGCGGGACTTGATAAGTACGACAACCTTCAGCTTCTTGAGTATATCTACGATATGCCCGAGAAGATGGCGGCAGCGGATATAGTCATCAACCGTGCAGGTGCAATGACCCTGTCCGAGATCGCGGTGCTGGGCAGAGCAAGCGTGCTCATCCCCTCGCCCAATGTTACCAACAACCATCAGTTCAAGAACGCCGATGTATTACGCCGTGCTGACGCTTGCATCCTCATAGAGGAAAAGGAGCTTTGCGATCACGCACTTGCAAGAGCAGTCGAGAGCCTCATCGAGGACGGCGACAAGAGAACTCGGATGGAGAAAAATGTAGAGCAGTTCGCGGTAAAGGATGCCGCCCAGCGCATCTACGAATATATAGAAAAAACAGTTAAATAATATCACACGTAATGGAGAAAATTCCTAAATGTTAAAAAAGAAGGAAAGACCTGAAAAGCCGACCAAGAAAAATGTCGGATTTGAACGGCTCAAGCGAAAAAACAGTACCAAGCTCCTTCGGCAGAGGGTATTGTATACGGTACTCATAGTCCTTCTTCTTGCGGTATTTCTTATAGGTATAGTCGGGATATTCTTCCGTGTCCACTCTATCACCGTCAAGGGAAATACGGTCTACAGCGACAGCGACATAATCTCGGCATCGGGAATAGAGAAGGATATGAATATCTATCTCATAGACGACCATTCGGTCGTAACGGCTATTCTTTCGGGATTCCCCTATGTTCGAACCGTCAAGGTGTCAAGGGAAATACCATCAAGCGTCACACTTACACTTAAGTGCGACGAGCCCAACTACTATACCGAGATAGGCGGCGAGTGCTTCGTGCTTTCAAGGGATCTTCGGGTCATAAACCGATTTGAAAGCAAGGAGGATGTGCTGACAGCCCACCCTGAGATAAAGAAGCTCATAGGCGGTGAGGTAAGCCGTGCCGTTGTGGGAAGCGAGCTTGAGTATGTAAACTCCTCCTATTCCAAGCAGGCAAAGCAGCTGCTCTCCCTGCTTGAATCAGCAGAGGTCTTTGAGGGGATAAGCGCGGTTGACTTTTCGGACCGATTCAATGTCCAGCTCACCTACGACAGCCGACTTAAGGCAAACATAGGCAACAGCGACGACATCGAGCTTAAGCTTCGTTTTATGAACGAGATAGTCAAGGATCTGGGCGAGGCAAGAGGAACTATAGATCTCAAGGATGTTGAGGCGGCATATGTTCTGTTGAATAACGACGAAGCATATGATTGAAAAATGTTAAAATAAAATAAATTTTGTAAAAAAGTATTGCAAATAAGCTAAAAAAGTATTATTATAACTATATATCATTTAAAATAATTAATGTAGAAAATACAGTTTGTTTAAAATATTAGGAGGATATAAAAATGGCATTTGAGTTCGAGAACTACGATAGCGGTGTAGTTATTAAGGTAGTTGGTGTCGGTGGCGGCGGTAACAACGCAGTTAACCGCATGATCAAGGAAAACGTACAGAACGTAGAATTTATTTGTATCAATACAGACAGACAGGCTCTTGCTTTCTCCAACGCAGAGACTAAGATCTCCATCGGTGACAAGCTTACCAAGGGTCGCGGTGCAGGTGCTAACCCCGAGATCGGTCAGAAGGCGGCAGAGGAGTCCAAGGAAGAGATCTCCAACATGCTTCGCGGTGCCGATATGGTATTCATCACCACAGGTATGGGCGGCGGTACCGGTACCGGTGCAGCTCCCGTAGTAGCAAAGCTTGCCCGTGATATGGGTATCCTTACCGTTGGTATCGCAACCAAGCCTTTCGCATTCGAGGGCGCTAAGAGAATGAAGCTTGCAGAGCAGGGCATCGAGGCACTTTCTCAGTGTGTAGACTCCCTCCTCGTTATCCCCAACGAGAGACTTAAGCAGATCTCCGAGACCAAGATCACACTTCTCAACGCATTTGCAGAGGCAGACAACGTACTCCGCAAGGGTGTACAGTCCATCACCGACCTTATCAACGGTCTTGGTGTTATCAACCTTGACTTTGCTGACGTTACCACCGTTATGAAGAGTGCAGGCGTTGCACATATGGGTGTTGGTGCGGCAGAAGGCAGAGACAAGGCAGAGGAGGCAGCAAGACTCGCTATTTCCAGTCCCCTTCTCGAGACTTCTATCTCCGGTGCAAAGGGTCTTATCATCAACATCACCGCAGGTCCCGACATCGGCCTTGAGGAGATGGATGCAGCTTCCACCATTATTACAAACGAGGCACATCCCGATGCAACCGTTATCTGGGGTGCTATGATCGATAACAGTCTTGAGGACAAGATGCTCATCACCGTTATCGCTACAGGCTGTGGCGAGAACGACGAGCCCGCTGCCAAGAAGGCTGATCCCGAGGCTAAGCCCGCAGACAAGGCTCCCGGTATGCCCGAGGACGAGTTCTCCGATATTATGGATATCGTAAACCAGAACAACTCCAAGAAGAACGCAGCTCCCGCACAGAGCTTCCCCCAGTTTACATTTTAATTGAAGTTTTAATTAAATATAAAAGAGCTTGCTTCGGCAAGCTCTTTCAGTTTGATGACAAAGTCATCAAACTGACCGGAGGCTGAGAAACGAAGTGGATATCGCAAAAAGCAAGCAACTGCAAGGAAAACTCGATGTTTCCCTTGCAGTTATATCTTTTATTTTATTTTGTTTATTTCATTTTTATTTTTAAATATTATTAGTCGCTTGCCATAGACCGAGTTTGTCAGCACTCTGGAAGAGCTTGCTTCGGCAAGCTCTTTTTAATTTTCCCCAACAGTCTTAGTTTGATGACTTCGTCACCAAACTAAAGATAGTGGTAAAATACCACTATCTCAGTGACAGATAAGCCTGTCGCCATATTAACAAGCTTCGAAAAGGAATTGATGACTTCGTCATCAAACTTGAGATAGTGGTAAAATACCACTATCTTTGCGGTAGATAAGCCTGTCACCATATTGACAAGCTTCGAAAAGCAATTGATGACTTCGCAATCAAACTAAAGATAGTGGTAAAATACCACTATCTTTGCGGTGATAAGCTTATCGACATATCCTCAGGCTTAGAAAAGGAATTGATGACTTCGTCACCAAACTAAAGATAGTGGTAAAATACCACTATCTCAGTGACAGATAAACCTGTCGCCATATTAACAAGCTTCGAAAAGGGAACGGCAAATCCCTCATCAAACTAAAAATAGTGGTAAAATACCACTATCTTTGGGTGATAAGCTTATCGACATATCCTCAGGCTTAGAAAAGGAATTGATGACTTAGTACAACCCCGAGGTTCATGCCACCATTGAATGTGTATCAGATAATATTGAGAGATATGATATATATTTATCAATATCTGTTAATCTTAGAGTTGAACCGAAAAGATTTATTATTTACTAATCCCACCGACTTTTGCGATCGTTTTCTTAAATAACTCCTAATTTCCAACACCGGAATTCCCCTGCGAGTCCGCGAAATTTGATAATAAGCTTAGGTTTCTGACCGATTATTTGAACAGCAAACCTTGTCGATTTATATATTAAATCCTATTACCCCGTGTCACCTTCGACAGCATACGACAAAACAATTCACGACAAGGACTCAAACTTCGACCATTAAATGGAAAATTTCCACTAAAATACCAAAAAACTATTGACAAACCTGTAAATTGATGGTATAATTTGGCTGTAATGTAACCAATAGGAAAGGAAAACGAAAAATGGTATTAAGAACAGTTGACGAATTAGGCAGAGTTGTTATTCCCAGTGTCATCAGAGACATGCTCGGCATTGAGGTAAAGACTAAGGTATCTGTTGAGATGATCGACGGTGCCGTGGTTATGCGTCCTGTTAAGACAGAGACTGAAAAGAAGTAATATAGAAGCATATACGGTCCGACTACGGACCGTATATGCTTTTTAAACGGTAATTACGGTTTGAAGATGTTGCATAAGTGCAACATCCAAGACAGCAGACACTCCCTGTTTTTCTTGTGCTTTATCCGTTTGGGGTGTGTATAGCTGACCTTGCCAACGGTTTTTTTGTGGCATCTATGAGAAATGGTTTCCAAAGGAAACCATTCAGTTTGATGACAAAGTCATCAAACTGACCAGAGGCTGAGAAACGAAGTGGATATTTTGTGAAATCCTTTTCGTCGGCGTACTAAGTACGACAGAGAAGGATTTCGCAAAAAGCAAGCAACTGCAAGGAAAACTTGATGTTTTCCTTGCAGTTATTTCTTTTCTTTTATTTTGTTTATTTCAATTTTTATTTTTAAATATTATTAGTCGCTTGCCCTAGACCGAGTTTGTCAGCACTCTGAAGGGTTTCCAAAGGAAACCATTTTTGTAGTTTTGTAAAGCAACCAAGCATTGTTGAGATTGATGAATTTTTTATCAAATTTTATTTTGTGTAAACTTTTTCTGTTGAATTTAGAGTTTTTCAGGGTGATCGGATGCATATATCTTTGGGTGTTGTAGATCATGGCTAAATTATTATTCCCCCGCCTTGCAAAATTCCGTAAAATGTATTATAATATAGTTATCAACTTACCGAGGTGAATTATGGAACAGTACAAAAGCCCTATGATAGACGGACATGTTCATGTATATACAGATAAATGCGTCCGATATTTTCTCAACTATAAAAAAGAGTACGGCTTCAAGCATATCTGCGTTGCCTGTCTCTGCAATCTTAACAAGACTATGGAGAACGACGGCACACAGAACATCCTTGCCGCAATAATGAAGCTTATCGATCCCGATATCTACGCCCTCGGCGGACTGGTTTATCCTGTTTTCCCTGTGACCGAGTCACCTACCGGTAACTACGACTTTGCCGCACAGGTGAAGGAACTTATGGAGATAGGCTTTGACGGTATCAAGATGCTTGAGAACAAGCCCACCACCCGCAAGCTCACAGGTCTTGCAACAGATGACCCCATGCTTGACAGCTTCTATAAGTATATAGAGGATAACGATATTGCGGTGATATCCCATGTAGCCGACCCCGAGACCTTCTGGGATTATGACCTTGCCCCCGAGTTTTCTCACAAGGAGGGGTGGTTCTACGGAGACGGAACCTTCCTTTCAAAGGAGGAGATCTACCACGAGGTTAAGAATACACTTGAAAAATTCCCCAAGATCCGTTTTACCTTCCCACATTTCTTTTTCCTTTCCGACTATATCGAGGAGGCCCGCAAACTGCTTGACAAGCACCCTAACCTCAAGCTGGATATTACTCCCGGCCGTGAGATGTATGACAACTTTACAAAGCACTACGACGAGGCAAAGGCATTCTTCAATGACTACAGCCACCGTATAATCTTCGGTACCGACATGACCTCGGATGCCTTCCAGGGCAAGCCCGGAGATATGTTCGACGCCATCACCCGCTTCCTGTCAACCGAAGATGAGTTCGAGTACTGGGACTTCAGGATCAAGGGTATTGGACTTTCACATGATAAGGTAAAAGCAATCTGCCACGATAATTTCTTATCTAACCTTGCTCCCACCCCCAAGCAGATAAACAAAGCGGCACTTAAGGTATACATCGACCGTATGCTCCCTCTGGTTAAGGACAAGGACACTGCCGCATTTATCGAGAATTTCGCAAAAAACGAATTATAGGATAAGAAAAGAGAGAAGCCGAAGCTTCTCTCTTTTCATTCGTCATAATCAAACACAACGGTAACATCGTTATACTGCTTCATATATTCCACAGCGGGAGAATCCTTATGAGTATGGACATAGATTCCGATAACTTTATCCCAAAAGGATGCATTGTTATCATAGGGTCCAAATATTTCTTTACCCAATTTTTTAACACTCTTAGGGATATAAACGTCACGCAATGAGGCACAACGTTCAAACGCTCTGTCACCGATAGCGGCAACACCGCTTGCCAGCTTTATCGTTTTTAGTGAAGCACATGAGCTGAATGCTTTTGGCTTGATAGTACTCACACTTCCCGGAATTGTCACTTCTTCCAATAAAGAGCATTTCACGAAAGCTTCTTTACCGATGACTTTCAATCCGTCCGGTAAAGTGACGGAACTCATTCTGCCTTCCGTGAATACATGAGCTGCAATTTCAGTAACATTTTCCGGGATTGTAATATTGCCAATATCGCTTTTATCTCCAAAGTCATGTGACCAACCGTCATGCTCAGTATGAGTGTACAAACAGTTATTGATTATGATACAGCCATTCTTATCGTGCAATTTATTACAACGCCAAAACAGTACACCATCTCCAACAAGCTTGACACCGTCAGGCATATTAACTTCTTTAAGCTTCTCGCAATCGCCGGCTATAGCTGTACCGATCTTTTTGAGGGTAGAGGGAAGTATCAGCTTTTCGAGTTCATCAAGATCCCAAAAAGCAGTCCTTTGGATTTCAATAACGCCCTCCGGAATAACAATACTCTTGATTCTCTTACGCTCTTTTTTGTTTTTAATTCTACCGTTCCAATCGGCAGCGGAAAAAGCATCTTCACCAATCACCGTAACAGCAGCTTTACCAATTACCGCAGGAACTTCTACATCAATGGCATCGCCCTTGTAGCTGGTAATAATCAAGGTACCGTTATCAAGCTTCTTGTAACCCCAGACCTTCTTTAATGCAGATACCGAATTAGGATCTTCGTTAAGCTCTCTCATAAGCTTGGCTTCTTCCTTAGCGGCTTCTGCCAGCACATCAACTGTACGGTTCTTGAAATCAAGCAACCAAGTCAGAGCCTCGATTTTATTGTTTGTTCTTGCAAACTCAATTAGTTTTTCACGCTTTGCGGTAGTGGACAACCACCCGGATTGAGCCATAAATTCCAACGATGCAATGAAGCTGTTGTCTACAGCAAGCTCCAGAGCTTTAGTCTGATTTATCTTTGAGATGTCCAGATTTTCCAAAGCAAATCTGAGGGATTGATCATTCCATTTCAACACATCGTACAGCTTCTGACGAACAATAAACGTCTTGCCGACCGAAGTTGTCAGCTTGTTCAAACGCTCAAGCACGGGGAGCAGCTTATTGGTTGTGAGTTGAGCCATGAGGTTTATGAACATGTCACTATATATATTTCTCTGGGTGGTGGTAATAACATCCATATGGGTGAGAGAATATTCATACCACGGGTTATAATAAAAGTCAGGAGTCGTAGTATTGAGATCAACACCGTACTCGATTAACAGATCGGTAAATTCCAAATCGCCGTTTATGAGCGCCCAGAACAACATTTCACCCAAGGATATCTTCAGCTTTTTATTTTCGCTGCAGAACTTTGTAATTTCAAAGCGTTCTTCAATACTTAAAACGCTTTCTTCAAGCTCGTCGGGGATGTTCATTGCGGGAACGCCGCAAAGAGGAGTATAGGCATACTTGCTGCCGCCCCATTGGTTCAACTTAGAACCAAGCTTTTCGGGCACAAGCATAAGATAGTATTCTGTGCTGTACATACCTCCGGCGGTATCCTGATTCATTTGATATTTTCTCTGCAGTGCCGGGGTAGATTCATAATCGAAGGTAGCACCTGCATCAACCAACTCCTTGACAAACTCCAAGCCTCTGTACCTTGCGGCAATAGCCAACGCTCTGGACATCATCTCAAAATTTTTGTAGGTTTTAAGTACCAGCCTCAGGTCGTCGATACTGCCTTTTTGTACCGTTTCTTCCAACAGCTCTACCTTGGCAAGCTCGCTAAGTTTCTTTGCGGAAACGTTGGGTTTGAATGTGGCTTTTGCATCGGCATTAACGCAACCCTGTGCTGAGTAGTATGCTTCAACACCTGTGAGCTTGAGCTGCTTTGCCTTATTTTTGATTGTCTTTTCGTGGGAGGTAACGTATTTTTTGTAGATATCCGCATATTCGCCCTCGTATTTTTCGGGATGCAGGCAATATCCCATGCCAAGAAGAACCTGCGTAGCACTCTCCTTAATAAATGTTACAGGGAGCTTGGGATAAACCAGCGCTTTATTATCAAACCGGAAATCGAAAATGTCAGAACCAACCTTCTTGGATCCGGCTTTTGGAGATACCTCTATGTCAGTTAATTCTATCTTGCTGCGGTGAGCCCAATTTTTACACATAAAAATTTCGTCACCAATAACCGAAACAGATTCCGGAATGACCACTTTTTTGAGATTTTCGCAATCTATAAATGCATGTGTGGCAATTGCGGTAACATGGTTCGAAACAATGTATTCGGTTAGTTTTTTTCCGCTCGGGCAGAATATCAGTTCGGTAGCATCTTTATTGAACAGGATACCGTCCTTATCGGAGAAATACTGATTTTGTGCATCGACTGTAATTCCTGTAAGATTCTTACACGAAGTAAATGCATTTTTACCAATCTCGGTTACCGAAGCCGGAATTTCGATACCGGTTAACTGCATGCAGCCATGGAAAGCAAATTTACCAATAGTTTCCAGATTTTCAGGTAAACTGATCCCGTTCAACCCGATGCATCCTGCAAATGCATGATCGTGAATTTTCTTTAACGACTTTGGCAAGGAAACAGAAAGAAGAGAGCCTTCTTTTCTATAATCTTTCCAGTTTCGCGACTTATAGTCATGGCCTTCTCTGAAGGCATTGGAGGCGATTTGAGTAACTCCTTCAGGTACGGTGATTTTGCCGCCTTCACCCGAGTAAAACCGGAGAATACCGCCAATAATTGCAAATCCGTTTTCGTCTGCCAAAGACTTACAACCATCGAAGGCATTTCCGTCTACCGTCACCTCAGAAGCATCGCTCATCTCAACCTTCTTCAAGGAGGTGCAGTGTTGGAAGGCAGAATATTGAATTTCGCTGACACTTGCAGGAATTTCGATGCTTTTCAAATTAGAGCATCCCCCGAACACATCCGGACCAATTACTTTTAACTCATCGGGGAGCTTTACAGTTTTCAGCTGGGAACAGCACTTAAATGTTTGAGATTCAAGAGCAGAAATATTATTCGGCAAGGAAACGTTTTCCAACCCGAGGCAATTTTCAAAGGCATGGCTGCCAATATATTGAACGCCCCGGGGAAGATCAATTTCCTTCAATGCTTCACAGCCTTCGAATGCGGAGTCGCCGATCTGTTTTATAGTAGAGGGGAGCACAACTCGAGACAATCTGACACAGCCGGAGAATGTATTACTACAGATTTCCTCTACGCCTTCCGGTACGATAACCTCTGCAAGCATATTACAATCCTTAAAAGCGGAGCCCAGCTTTTTGAGTGTGGAAGGCAGACGGATGCTTTTGATGGCTGCATCGGAAAATACATTGTCGGCAATAACTTCGATACCTTCGGGAATTACGATATTTCGCTCTGAGCCATAATATTCATATAAAGTATTACACTTTATAACAAATCCGTTTTCGTCTGCCATCGCCCTGCATCCTTTGAACAGATCTGCCCCAAGCTTTTCTACAGAATCGGGTATGCTGATTTCTTTTAAATTCGCACAGCATTCGAATGCACCGTCGCCAATCTCGGTTACCCCGTGTGGGATTTCAACAGATCCGACCGGAGAATTTAAAAACACCCCGGCTCCGATCCTCTTTAAGGTAGAGGGCAGATGAACCGTAGTGATATTTTTGTTACCTGCATTACAACCGAAAACCGCATTAAACAGACCGCTGTCAAGAACCTCAACTCCATCGGGTACGGTGACTGTTTCATCTTTACCAAAATAATCGAACGCAATGCTATCAACAATAACAAAGCCTGTTTTATCGGCAAGTCCTTTGCAACCGTTAAACGCATTTTCACCATAGGTAATGCCTGCCGGAGCACTATAGCTTTTCAGCTTACTGCAGGTTGCAAAAGCATTTTCATCAACATGCGTTACCGTCTCGGGCAGAATAACAGATTTTATCCGGTTCACTTCACCGAATCTATATGTAGCAAATGTATTGCTTGCAATACGCTTGACACCGTATGGAATCTCTATGTTTTCAGCATTACCTATATAGTTAACCAGTACATCCTCTAATATAAGCATTCCGTTTTTGTTATACAGCAATTTGCATGAAGGGCCATCATATGACTCGAATGAATTTTTGCTGAGCTGCAGCTTTTCAGAGGCACAGGAGAACGCCTTCAGCTTAACGCATCCCACAAACGCACTGTAACCGATATATAAAAGTGTTTCGGGAAGGATAGCTTCGGTCAACGCTTTGCATTTTTCAAAAGCAAAATCTTCGATCCTTTCAAGATTTTTGGAAAAATTGACAGTCTTGAGCTTGACGCAGTGATAAAAAGCATGCTCGCCAACAGAAGTAACCGTGTCGGGCATCCTTACTTCGGTAATATTATTGTTTTCTGAAAAAGCGTAGTTGCCGATTTTTGTAACCCCGTCGGGGATATTAACGACCGTATCCGTACCGTCGTATTTGCGCAAGACACCGTTTACAATATTGAAATCTGTACTCATAAGTTTTTGATCAGGTGTTTATTAAAATTCACCAATGGTGAATATGTGATTTGCACCGTTTTCCCCTCTTTTTTATTATAAATGTATATTCTCTGTCAAAAGGTTCAGCTTTTGGGAATATTTTTACCTGTTGATTATAACATAAAAACCGGAAATCCGCAACACTTTTACCCGTAAGCCGCCAAAATCTACCACCCGTTTTTTTGGGGGGGTAGTACCCTACCGCACTGATAATTTCCTTTGATATAATTGATACATAAAGTGTAAATTTGCGGAGGAAATTATGGGAAACAGAAGAATGTTTTCAAAAAACGTTATAGGAACTGATAGGTTTTTTGATATGAGTTCTAAAACACAGTTGATATATTTTTACTTAAATCTTGAGGCTGACGACGACGGCTTTATAGGTAACGTAAAGAGGCAGATGCGTATGCTGGGAGGGACTGCAAAGCAGCTTGACGAGCTTGTGGAAAACGGCTATATCATTATGTTTGACACGGGTGTGGCAGTTATCGCACACTGGCGGGTACACAATCTTATACGTAAGGACAGATATACAGAAACGGTCTATAAGGACGAGCTTGGAATGCTTGAGCTTGACGACAAAAACGTATACCGTATGGCAACCAAACGTCAACCGAACGGGGACAAAACGGGTGACGTTTCGGCAACCCAAGATAAGTTAAGTAAAGATAAGTTAAGTAAAGTTAATAAAAGAGAGAGTATAGAGAGAAAAGCCCCCGCCCCCAGAGGCGAGATGAACAACGTATTTCTGACAGAGGAGGAATACGGGCACTTAAAGACAAAGTATTCGGATGCGGATAACCTTATAGACAAGCTGTCCCTCTATATAGCCTCAACGGGGAAGAAATATTCTTCCCATTACGCAACCCTTATTCGCTGGGCAGAGGACGAAAAAGCAAAACAGCCCCCGCCGAAAAGCGGGAGCTATAGTAACAGCAGTTACGATATTGATGAATTTTATGAGCTTGCACTTAAGCAGGATATCAGATCCTGTCTTACCTGAATATCAGAGCTTATAAAGTGTATTAAACAGATCCTCAAAGATCTTATCACGGTTGATATACCACACATACTTGATGAGATGACGCCTTTCGTCCTTTGAGGCATACATATCGTACTGAGGTACGGGGGAGTGAACAAGTCTGTCCTGCATCATAGCATTACCCTCGTTTACAAACCAAGCAACTCCCGCAATGTCCCATATGACCCTCGACCAAGGCTTTCCCAAGGCATAGCTTTCCGCTTCATTTACGGTGTTTTCCAAAAGATAGTCGCATATCTTGTTCTTACCCTTGAGCCAGTATTCAAGCTCGTATTTGGTGGTGGTGAGGTGGTCGGTGACACCCCATGCAGGGATAAGAACAAGGGGAACACGGCAGTTACACAGCACTCTTGCTGCAGCGATATCCTGCACCATATTGAATTCGTTTGCAAATCTCGGCATATCAAAGGAACTGCCCCCAAGCCATACGATTACACAATTTTCTATCATATTGGGATTTTTGAGTATAGCAGAGACAACGTTGGTTATAGCTCCTATACCGAGAATATATAAGGGCTTCTCGGGGCTGTATTCGTTGGCAAGAGAAGCCATAAAGTCAGCAGCAGGGGAGTCCACAGGTGTCTTTTCGTCGGGCAGATATGTTTTTGACCCTCTGAAAACAACCTCGTCAAGATCATGACGTCCCATCAGGTCAAGGACCTTTAATATCTCGTTGTAGCTTTTTTCCATTCCGTCCTCGGGGGATGTGGATTTCTGGTTAAAGAAGGGAGCCGCTGTGATACCCTTTACGTTGAACTTTTCACTGTGACCCAGCATATAGGCTATAGCATATTGGTCGTCTATTTCGTTGTATGTATCGGTGTCGAGGATGATATCTATTTTACCCTCGGGTCTGTTAAGGTTTTTAAAATACTGTTCCTGTGTCATGACATTGCTCCTTTGGATTGATGATATCATTATAGCATTTTTACGGTATATTGTAAAGTATCGCATTTACAAAAGAGCATGACCGTGCTATAATAATAAAAAACCGAAAGGAGCGACTGTGTGAACAAAAGATATTCTCTTACCGAGGGTTCGATTTGGAAGGCGATGCTGCTTTTTGCCATGCCTGTATTTTTAAGTAATCTTTTTCAGCAGCTCTATAATGCCTTTGACGCATGGTGCGTGGGCAACTATATCGGTGACAACGCCCTTGCGGCGGTCAGCTCCTCGGGAAGCCTTATCTTTTTGCTGATAGGCTTCTTTAACGGTCTGGCTATGGGAGCAGGTGTAGTCATTGCCCGTGCCTACGGTGCAAAGGACTATGACACAATGAGTAAGTCTGTACATACCGCTATAGCATTCGGTCTGGTCTGCGGAGCGGCTCTCACCGTTGTGGGAGTTTCTCTTACTCCCCTTATCCTTCGCTGGATGGGAACACCGAGCGAGGTTCTGCCCCAGTCGGTAGAATACTTCAGATATTACTTTATGGGTGCACTCTTTACGGTTATGTATAACATCTTTGTGGGTATATTCCATGCCGTGGGGGATAGTAGACACCCTCTTTATTACCTTATAATCTCCACCTTTGTCAATATAGTTTTAGATATACTTTTCGTAGCAGTCCTCGGCTTCGGCGTAGGTGCGGCGGCTATGGCAACCACGATTTCACAGGGTGTAAGCGCACTGCTTTGCTTTATTCATCTTGTCCGTGTGGACGCTTCCTACAGGGTAAAGATTCACCTTATCAGATTTGACCCTAAGAGCCTTCGGGATATTCTGCGATACGGTCTGCCCTCGGGAATACAGAACAGCGTTATATCTATCGCCAACGTAGTGGTACAGGCAAACATC
>JAZNKU010000025.1:0-3179 GCA_045578685.1 Eubacteriales bacterium | reverse complement strand
GGTAGCATTTACTATTCTTGCGGCAATGAGTATGGGGTCTACGCCCTTTTCGGGGAAGGCTGTGTGAGTACCCTTGCCGTGGATTGTAACGGTAAACTTATTCTTGCCTGCACTTACGGGGCCGGGAAGAACTACAACAGTACCGGGTGCATGGTCATCGCCTGCGAGGTTGCCTACATGAATGGCACAAATTGCATCCACTCCGTCCAAAACATTTTCGGAAATCATATTGAGTGCGCCTGTGCCTGTTTCCTCGCCTGTCTGGAATATGAGTCTTACTCTGCCTGCAAGCTTGTCCTTGTTTTGGTTTATAATCTTTGCCGCTACAAGGAGGATTGCTGTGTGTGCATCGTGTCCGCAACCGTGCATCTGACCTGCAATCTCGGAAGAATATTCCAAACCGGTGTTTTCGTCTATATGCAAAGCGTCCATATCCGCACGGAAGGCTATTGTTTTGCCGTCAGAGCTTCCGCAGATGTCGGCTATTATGCCATCGTCGGACTTGCACATGGTATATGCTATGCCATACTCGGTAAGCTTGGCACATACTATTTCTTTGGTTTTGGGAAGAGCTCCGCCTATTTCGGGAACTTTGTGAAGCTCGCGTCTTAGTGATATAAGCTCATTTTGTAGTTTTTTGCTCTCATTTTTTATAAAATCAAACATGGTTTTTCTCCTTAGTTTAATTCCAATTACGGGACGATGTGGGCATCGTCCCCTACATTCAGATTGAATGTACATTTTTGCAGGGGGTTGGCGTCCCCGACAACCCGTTACAATTTTAATAATTTATCTCTCTGTCCTCGCCCGCACCAAAACGGAAAAGGTATATTTTTCTTTCGTTTTTCTTAATAAGAACGGCATCCCACAAATCCTGCTCGTATGTTCCAAGCTCTCTGCCCTTTGGGAGTGCGCTTGCCATAACAGAGTAGTTAATGCCTCCAAGGTTAAAGCTTTCATCAACGCCGTATGCACCGCCAAAGTGGCAGAGTATGTCTGTGCCGCTTTTTACAGCCTGTTGCAGTATGGCGAGTACGGGTTCTGTAGAGTTGCCCTTGTAGACAAAGGGATCTTTGCCCGTTTCAAAGCGCGAGAGGGGTATTCTGTGCGAAAACAGAACCACCTTTTTGCCCTCGGTATCCTTTAAAGCCGTGTTTTTGAGCCAGCTTACCTCGTCGGCACTAAAGCCTGTGTACTTCTGATAGAATTCAAGTTTTTCGTCGTGCTGACTAAAATACGAATTAAGGAATATAAGACGAGTGTTGTACTCACCAAGTTCAACATAATAATACGGCTTGCCACATGGTCTGTGTACACCGCTGTACTCATCAATAAACGATGTAGCAGAGCACCACGCCTCATCGGTGATAATGCCGTGTATCATCTGACCTAAGTATCTTTCGTCACGCCAACCGTCGCAATTGCCGGGAGTTACAAAGAGCTTTTTGCTCTTAACCGAATTACGGCACGAAGTAAATTCACTCTCCAACACATCCATTGTAGGCCTCTTGGGATTGTTGCCACCTACAAAATTACCCAGATGGCACACAAAATCAAAATTGAGTTTGTCGTCCAAGGCGCGTATATTGGCATAGGTTGCCTCGCTCTCGTCCGAAGCGAATGTGTCCGAAAGCATGGCAAATAAGAGGTCGCCGTCTTCTCTTACAGAAGCTATGTCGGATATGGTTTTGTCTATTTCGGTTTTGAAGAAATCCATTTTGCTTTCCTCCTAAAAATCTATTACTCTGTCTTCGCCTGCGCCAAAACGGAAGAAATAGAGTTTTCGGTTGTCTGTATCTATCTTAACCGCATCCCACGCGTCCTCGGTTTCGCTATCGAGCTCTCTGTGGGGATAATATCCGCCCTCGGGCATATCCCATAGTGTAGGCACATATGCCGTCTCGGATGCTACAAGCACTACATTGATGCCGTCTGCGCAGTAAGCTATGTCGCCATGGTAGTGACCAACGAGCCATACGGCAAAGAGAAAGCCGTTTTGTGCCTGTTTTGTCTTTATGGCGTCCATCATGGCATTGCCGTTGTATACGGGGTTGTCCTTGCGGAAATTATCGTCAAAGCTCTTAAAGGGAGCATCGTGTGCAAAAGAAATAACCGTCCAGCCCTCTCCGATATTCAGCGCTTCATCTGTAAACCATGCAAGCTGTGCATCGTCGTAGCCGTTTACATTTCCCTTGACCTTATCGCCGTTTACCTCGCGGTAGAAGAAAGAATTAAGGCATATAAGCCTTACTTTTTTGTCAGGATAATCCACATAGAAATACGGTCTGCCATCGGCACGGCAAACGCACTCAATATCGTCAAGATATCGTGTTGCCTCGTGCCAATCGGTATCAAGACGCACATCCGAACTGCCTGTAACGGGATCACTGAATCCGTCATGGTTGCCCCTTGCAGGAAAAAAGTGTCCGTTTGGTGATGCTTTGCGGAAGAGGTCTATCTCCTTTGGCATAAGACGCTTTATTGTGTTCCTCGCAAAACCTCCGCACATAATGTCGCCAAGATGAAGAACACAATCCATGTTTGTCAATTCCGATAGGTTTAGTATGTTTTGGCAGGTTTCCTCCACGCTGTTATCGAGGTGGCTGTCTGCCACAACGGCAAATGTAAATAACCCTTCTGTTTTATTGAGTTTTTCTGCTGTGTTTTCAAGAGTTTTTTTATAGCAGGGTTTCATACCTGTATCTCACTTTCTGTATTATAAAAGCAATGAGGTTTCAATACATTTAATATCATAATCTCTTAAGTTCAAACTTAAGGTTTGTTGTAAATTCCTCAAACGGTTTTAAACTTACAAGCCAGTCATCGCTTTCATTCTTATGAGCCGCGCCGTTTATTGTACGAGGTTCAAGACCTACAACATATTCGCTCTCGCCCATCATCTTCCAGATGAGGAATCCCGGAAGAGTATCGCGCTTGTATGTAATGTATGCACCCATGGTATCGTTTTCTATACCTACGGTCTGTACATCGGTATCGTAGCAGACATGTATGCACTCTTCCTCTTTGCCGTGGATAGGTGCTGTAAGCTGCGCAACATCATTGGGTACATTTATCATCTTAGCGCCCTCGGTAACAAGCGGATAACCAAAGTTACAATGGTAGCAAAGTGCCACGCCCTCATCGTGGAAGCCTTCGTTTACAACTGTGTCCTCTACGGT
>JAZNKU010000024.1:0-1962 GCA_045578685.1 Eubacteriales bacterium | reverse complement strand
CTGGCGCTTGATATAAGAAAATAGTCGTGTCTCATTCTACCCTGAACGTCAGGCTCTGAATCGTCATAGGTAATGTCAGCGTGATATTCTACACCGTCTATGGTAACGGCGAGCCAGGCGTGCAATATATTGTTATCATTCTTCGAGCGTACGGTTCTTGAGTCTATGCCTATCTCACGCAGAAGGTACATATATGCACTCGTATAGCCTGTACAGATAGCCTTACCTTTGATGAAGGGACCGCACATATTATCCGAACCCCACTCAATAATATCGGTGTCTGCACTTTCGTTGTCGTATCTGCATATCATAGCAAGTTTATCATAAAGAAGCAGAGCCTTGGTAACGTCGTCAAGGACATCGTTGTCTTTAACCCCTGCCAAAAGCTCGTTCGCTTTAGCCTTACATTTTTCCAGATCAGTAACGTAGCTCTCGGGATCGTATCCGTCGGTATAGATAAATCTCATATGAGTTAAATATTTGCCGTCAATATCCTTGATTACGGATATCTGCTTGAACTGGAAAAGCAAGGGAGCTTCGTCAACGCAGCTCTGATATAATGCAAGTATATCGTCTGCGGATATATTGAAATCCGAAATATTTATGTTTTTTACTCCCGCCTCGGGTGCCTTTTCTTCGAGGAACCGAAGCAATTCATCCACCTGCTCGGCATTGCTGAAGTCAAAATCCTCTGCCGATACGGCAAAGGCCGTCATTGCCAGCATCAGGGCAACGAACACTGCCAAAAGAAACTTTTTCATATTGTCCTCCAATGATGTATTTATTGTTTATAAAACAAAGAGAAGCTCTTCTTTGCCGAAAAGCTTCTTAAATCACATATCCACCGTTAACACCCAGCACCTGACCTGTGATAAAGCTTGCCTTGTCCGATGCCAAAAAGAACACAGCCTCTGCCACGTCCTCGGGCTTGCCTATGCGCATAAGAGGGGTCTCGTCAACTATTGCCTGAACATCCACCTTGGAATATCCTCTGTTCATATCGGTATCTATCATACCGGGGGTAACGCAGTTCACACGGACACCCGAAGGACCCAGCTCCTTTGCTAAAGCCTTAGTAAGTCCGATAAGCCCCGCCTTTGCTGCGGAATAATGAACCTCCATAGAAGCGCCGACCTCACCCCACATAGATGAGATATTAACGATAGCGCCGCTGTGGTTGCGCAGAAAATATGGGATGGCCTGACGGCAGCAGTAAAAGGCTCCCGACAGGTCTGTACTTATCATATCGTTATAGTCGGCATCGGTAATATCACTCATAAGAGCTGACTGTGCAATGCCTGCGTTGTTTACAAGGACATCTATACCGCCGAGATAATCGGCTGCCCTTGTTATCATTTTTTTGACCGCTTCAGGGTCACGGATATCGCCCTTGATACAGGGCACACCAACCTCTGCCGCAGCTCTGTCGTTAGAACGGTACAAAAAAACCACGTTATCCCCGTTCTCGGCAAAGCGGCGAACTATGGCGGCACCGATACCTCTGCTGCCGCCCGTTACGATAATATTTCTCATACTAATTCAAATCGTTATAATAAATTATCTCGTCGGGAAGATGATATCCCAGCTTTTCTCTTGCTACACGGATAACATATTCGTCGTCAAAGGGGCGCTCGATCTCGGCCTTTAATTCCTCGATATCCTCTTGGTATTCCTCTACCTGAGCTGCAAGCACCTTTTTTTCCTCGTTAAGTCTGTTGAACTGTATCTGGAGCTTTAAGATAGTAATAAGACAGACGGCAATAACGATAATTACTGCTATCCTGACGAAGATATTTGTTCTTGTCACAGTTCAACATCCTTTCCTTTTGAAGCTTCTTATTCTACGATTTGTCTGCCTGACGGTATATATGCTGTCACTAATACCAAGGGCAAAACGCCATACAGGAAGCAGAAGTGCCTCCCGAATGAATCTGAGTATACGGTAAACCGTTCTTATAATAA
>JAZNKU010000023.1:0-4652 GCA_045578685.1 Eubacteriales bacterium | reverse complement strand
CATGGCTACGATCCGACTTACTCTATGTCCGAGCAAATCAAGGTGAAATACGCCGTATAGCGCATATATTGATGTTCTGCGTGTTAGGAGTTCTCGCATCGTCTGCATCGCTTTATACCTTTACAAACCGAACCGTAGGGTTCATTCTATCACTTTCTGTTACCGCATTATATTCCATAATCGACGAGCTGGTACAACTCTTTACTCCTGGCAGATCCTTTGAGTGGTCAGACCTTGGACGCGATGTCCTCGGCTCCGTTATCGGAATCACGGTGGTATATCTTATTTTCATTATATTGAGAAAAATAAAAGCAAGATGAAAAAGATAATAATATCTATCATATTATGGGCCCTTGTAATAAGCTTAATGGGCTTTATATTTTCAATGTCCGCAGAACCGGCAGTTGAGTCTACCGAAACTAGCGGAAAAACATTAAGAGCGATATTTAATATCATATATCGCGGCTTCAAGGATTTCGACGAAGCAAAACAGCAATATATAATTGAGCAAAATCAGCATTTCATCAGAAAAACAGCCCATTTTTCGGTATATACGCTTTTAGGTATGCTTGTGAGCCTTGCAATTGCACAACATACAAATAAATTTTCACTTATTTCTTACGGCACAGGAACCCTTTATGCAATCAGTGACGAGATACATCAGCTTTACGTTCCCGGGCGCAGCGGACAGATATCCGACGTACTTCTTGACTCGGCAGGAGTGGCATTGGGATGCATATTGATTTTTATAATATACAAGACAGTCAACCGCAAAAAAGCTTGATAGCCGTTTGCGGTTGACTTTTTTTAATAAATTTGTTAAAATTAGTTTATAAATACTATGGAGGTATGCACTATGAAACGTATTATCGCAATACTGTTGTGCACTATTATGATATGTTCAACCCTGCCTGTAGGAGTGCTGGGGGCAACAACTGTCGTAGCCTCGGGTAAAGCAGGTGACAGCATAAGCTGGACCCTTGATTCGGACGGTCATCTCAGACTTTGGGGCTCTGGTGAAACTTATAACTTTGCGTATTACGACTATCCCGTTCCATGGAGAGAGTACAGGACCGACATTAAGACGGTTACTGTAGGCGAGGGAATAACCGTACTTCACCAGAACACCTTTGGCGGATGCAGTAATATGACTGAGCTCACTCTGCCAACCACGCTTACAGACATCACAGGTAACGTTACTTTTTCCGGATGTAACAATCTGAAAAAGGTACACATATCCGATCTTGATGCATGGTGCAGAATGAATTTTGGATTAGTGCAGCACCAGGAGGCGGCGTGTCCTTTATTTTCAGGAGCTGATCTATACCTTAACGGAGAAGCGGTTACCGAGATAGTTATACCCGATGGCGTGACTACTATGTGGTCCCATCAATACAGTTTTCCTTCGCTGGAAAAGATTACACTGCCTGACAGCATGACCACCGTCAGTGCGTATACACTCAAAAGGTGTAAGAACGTTGAGGTACATATATCTTCTTTGGAACAGTGGCTCGAGATAGATTTCAGACTTATTGTAAGCGGACCTCTTGACAATAACTCTACTCTGTATATCGATGGTGAGCCCCTTACCGCTCTTACGGTACCCGACGGTATCACCTCTATACCCAAGAGTGCCTTTTTCGGATATAACAAGCTTACCTATCTTGATCTTAACGACGTAGTCACTGTTGGCGAATATGCGTTTTTTAAGTGCGAGGGCTTGACCACACTTGATATGGCTGAGGCAGAAACTCTGCAGGACAGTAGCTTTTATGGGTGCGATGGGCTTAAGGAGATATACATTTCGCCTAAACTTAAAGACACTGAAGGCTTACGAAATTCAGGTGAAAACGTTGAGAAGGTATATATACGAGATCTGTATGCTTTTTGTACTACTACCGGCACTATAAACAGCTTGTATTATGGTGACGAGTTCGGTTTGTACTATAACGGAGAGCTTCTCACACACTTAGAAGTCCCTGAAGGCATAGAGAGTTTTAATAACCGCGCCTTTGCTGATTACGAGAGATTGGAGAGTGTCACATTTCCCGAGGGCACGACTGAGATTGGTGGGAGCAGCTTTTCCTATTGCAAAATGCTCAAAGAGGTCGATCTTCCCGATACCCTTACCACAATAGGTAAGAATGCCTTTTATAATACGGCGCTTACTTCGGTTGATATCCCTGATGGGGTAGAGCATATTTCCGAGGGGGCCTTTGATAATATAGACGAAATGACTGCGGTTGATCTTCCCGACAACTGTATTACTATCGGAGACTATGCCTTTAGCGGTAACTCTATAGAAAGTATAGAATTCCCGGATACACTTACTTCTATCGGAAGAAGTGCATTCGACTATAATGAGCTAAAGGAGGTAACTATTCCCGATTCGGTTACCTATATAGGCGAGTATGCCTTTGAGGGAAACAGAGACCTTGTGATCTATTGCTCCATCGGTTCCTGTGCCGATAGGTATGCTACTGCGAACGGAATTACCGTAAGATATACAACTCAGAGCAAGAGTGTAAAGGTAAACACTCTTCCCGACAAAACAGTATATAACGTTTACGATACATTTGATCCCACAGGGCTCAGTCTGGAGGTTGAGTTTGACGACGGCTCAAAGCAGATCGTAAGCACGGGTTATACCGTAGGAGAGTATGATTTTTCAACCCCCGGTAAAAAGACCGTAACCGTGTTTGTTTCAGGCGGCAGCACTACCCTTGAGGTAGATGTTCTGCTTCAGGGACAGTGCGGTGAGTCTGCATATTGGTCTATATCCGACGGAGTATTTACCCTCAGCGGTGAGGGTGAGGCAGTACCGGTATACGTTGAGGGTTGGGATAAGGCTTGGAGCAAGTATGCCGATAGCATAACCCGGATAATAATAGGGGATAAAATAACCTCTATCGGTTACAGATTTTTCGAAGGCTTTGTATCCGTAAAAGAACTGACAATACCTACGAATGTAGAGCTTATCGAAGGAAGTACGTTTTCAAGCTGTACATCCTTGACCGACGTATACTTTGAGGGTTCTCCCGACATGGTAGACGAATGGGCGTTTAACGGATGCACCGCTCTTAAAAACGTATACGTTTCAAGTCTTGACAACTGGTTTAACATCGGTTTTAAGGATCGTTTGGCCAACCCCTTGTACTATGCGGACAATCTTTATATCGACGGTCACCGTCAGAGCAATGTTCAGGTACCGGAGGGTGTAACTAAGATATATCCCTGTGCATTTGACTTTGCATTTTTAAAGAAGGTAACTCTCCCCAATACTGTTACCGAGATATGCGAGGATGCCTTCAGAGGAACAGACGAGCTTATTTCCCTTCGCATACCGTTAAGCGTTAACACTATTCATACAGACGCATTTGACGATTGCGGAGAAAATGTTAAGATATATTGTCCTGTGGGAGCATACGTAGCTGAATACGCCCACGAGCATAATATAGCATACGAGTATACGGAAAAGGTAAAAGAAGTAACTATCGCTACGGTACCTTACAAGACTGATTATCATTTCTATGATGAGCTTATGCTTGACGGTCTCACGTTAGAGGTAACCTTCGAAAACGGCACGGTTATCACCACCGACCATAACTACGTAATAGAAGAATATGCCCTTAACCACGAGGGCGTAAATGAAATAACCTTGCATTACAAGGATAAATCGGTTGTTCTGACTGTTTACGTAACCATCGACGAGCCTGTTGCAGAGGGTGCTTGCGGCGAAAGGTTAACCTGGGCTCTGTATGAAAACGGTTATCTTGACATCCGCGGTGAGGGAACCATGTTTTCTTTTCCCTGGATCGATTATGCCGAGAGCATAAAGACTATAGTTATCGGTGAGGGTGTTACCACTATATGTCAGGAAGCCTTCAAAAATTGCAGAAATATTTCTGCTATATATTTCCCATCAAGCATGGAGTTTGTAGGTTACTCCGTCTTTGACTCGGTGCCTTATGTAGGAAAGATGTATATACCCAGTATCAGAGACTACTGTGAGATAGATTTCGAACATGTGCTTTCCTCGCCTCTCAGCCGAGAAGCCGAGTTTATAATAGACGGTGAGGTGATCACCGATCTTGTGATACCCGAGGGGGTAGAGCATATTGGTAGCAATCAGTTCTACAATTCATACTTCACTTCGGTTACTCTGCCTTCAACTCTTAAGAGTATAGGTAGTTCGGCATTTAGCAGTATGGAGAATCTCACCGAGATACATATCCCCGACTCTGTAACCGAAATCGGTAATTTTGCATTTTATACTGCTCCTAATCTAAGGGAGGTAACAGGAGGTAACGGTGTTACCTATATAGGTATATCAGCCTTCGACGGTACTCCCTTTATTGATCAGAAGGAGGTATACGTGGGTGATACCCTCATCCACGTTTCTACCGACATCAAGGGTATCTACAGTGTAGATTACGGTACCAAGGCTATTGGCATGTTTGCCTTTAAGGACTGCAAAAACATAACGCTTATCATTCTTCCCAATACGGTTACTAAGATAGGCTGGGGCGCCTTTGAGGGCTGTACAAGGCTTAAAGAGGTTATGATGCCCGAGAGTGTGTCCGATTTTGACAGCACTGCATTTGACAGAGCCTATAACGTCTTTATCACATGTAAGGAGGGTAGCCGTGCCG
>JAZNKU010000022.1:0-1952 GCA_045578685.1 Eubacteriales bacterium | reverse complement strand
GACTTGCCGCCTGCTACCTTGACGGTCTTGCAACCCAGGGCTTCTACGGTATGGGCTACAGCATCCTTTACGAGGCAGGTATCTTCAGGCAGAAGCTCGTTGACGGCTGGCAGACTGAGCTTCCCGACTTCTGGCTTCCCGGCGGCGAGGTTTGGCTCAGAGCAAAGGAAAAGGATACCGTAGAGGTACGCTTCGGCGGCGAGGTTATTGACAAATGGGACAATCATTATCACAGCGTGGAATACAGAAACGCTCAGACAATTATGGCTGTTCCCTACGATATGTATGTCAGCGGTAAGGACGGAAGAGGCATATCCGTGCTCCGTCTGTGGAAGAGCGTTGCCCCCGCCCTCGATATGAAGCTCTTTGATCAGGGACAGTATATGAAGGCTGTTGAGCAGCAGGCTATGGCAGAGGTTATCAGCAAGATTCTCTACCCCTCAGACAATCACTACGAGGGCAAAAGTCTCCGTCTCAAGCAGCAGTATTTCCTTGTTTCCGCTTCAGTTCAGGATATCGTTGCACGCCATCTCCGTCACGAAAATTCAATGGAGAACTTCGCTGAAAAGAACGCAATCCACATCAACGATACACATCCCACTCTTTCAATTCCCGAGCTTATGCGCATTCTTCTTGATGAATGCGGCTACGGCTGGGACGATGCGTGGGCAATAGTGACAAAGGCTGCTGCCTATACCAACCACACGGTTATGAAGGAAGCTCTCGAATGCTGGTCAGAGGACCTCTTCAGATCCCTTCTTCCCAGAATTTATACTATCGTTAAGGAAATCGACAACCGCTACCGCGCACACATCTGGGAGCAGACCCACGATGCAGGCAAGGTTGAGGAAATGGCTGTTATCTCCGGCGGTGTTGTAAGGATGGCAAACCTTTGTGTAGCAACCTGCCACAGCGTAAACGGCGTATCGGGTCTCCATTCTCAGATTCTCAAGGACACCCTTTTCAACAGCTACTACAGACTCACACCCGACAAATTCAAAAATGTTACTAACGGTATCGCTCACAGACGCTGGCTGTGTCAGGCTAATCCCGAGCTTACCGCATATATCACCGAGCTTATCGGCGACGGCTTCATTTATAACGGCGACGAGCTGGCAAAGCTACGTAAGTTTGCCGACGACAAAAAGGTACTCAAAAGAATCGGCGAAATCAAGCTTAACAATAAAAAGGCCTTCGCTGAATATGTGAAAAAGACTATGGGTATCGAGCTTGACCCCAACTCCGTCTTCGACGTTCAGGTAAAGCGACTTCACGAGTACAAGCGTCAGCACCTCAACGCTCTTCAGATTATCGCAAGATATCTCGAAATCAAGGACAATCCCGACGGTGACTATGTTCCCCGCACCTACATCTTCGGCGCAAAGGCAGCATCAGGCTACATTATGGCAAAGAAAATTATCCAGATGATCTGCACCCTTGCCGATGTTATCAACAACGACCCGGATATGAAGGGCAGACTCAAGGTAATTTATCTTGAGGATTACAACGTAACCCTTGCAGAAAAGCTTATGCCCGCCGCAGATATCAGTGAGCAGATCTCACTTGCAGGCACGGAAGCAAGCGGTACGGGTAATATGAAGCTTATGATTAACGGTGCTCTCACCCTCGGTACACTCGACGGTGCAAACGTCGAAATCAATGAAGCTGTTACTGACGATAATATGTTCCTTTTCGGTATGAAGACTCCCGAGGTAAGAGAGCTTCAGAACAGCGGCTATCAGCCCATCAACTACTTCAACAACAACGCAGAGCTCCGCAGAGTTATCGAGTTCATCCAGAAGGGCTTCGGCGGAAAGCAGTTCCCCGAAATCGGCAACACAATCATCCGCCATGATCCCTATATGGTCCTTGCCGACTTTGCCGATTACAGAAAGGCTCAGAAGCACATCGACGAAGTTTGGCGTGACAGAGAGAAGTGGAACAGAATGTCC
>JAZNKU010000021.1:0-2150 GCA_045578685.1 Eubacteriales bacterium | reverse complement strand
CCGAGACGGATTATATGATCGTTGCCACAAAATCCGACAAGCTCAATGCTACCCAGAGAAAGGCTCAGTATGAGGAGCTTTCAAATCATGAGCTTATTCGTGAGGGTAGCGAGATAATACCTTTTTCGGCACTTAAGGGAGATGGCAAAAACGAGATATGGAATGCTATCAACCGTGTTATTAACGGTATTAAGGAGAATTAATGTTAGTTTCACTTTTACGCAACGGCTTTTCGGCTGATGCGCTTATAATGGTGCTGTGCAGTATACCTATAATAATACTGGCACTGTGTGTTCACGAGTCCGCGCACGGACTTGCGGCAAAATGGATGGGTGACCCTACCGCCTACAATCTTGGCAGAATCAGTCTTAATCCCGTAAAGCACCTTGATCCTATAGGTGCAATAATGATGTTTCTATTTGGATTTGGCTGGGCAAAGCCCGTTCCCATAAATGCCAGACATTTCCGTAATCCCAAGGGGGGTATGGCTGTTTCTGCACTTGCGGGACCTTTATCCAATGTTGTTTGCTCATATTTCTTTTTTGTGGCTTTTGTGCTTATGGGTAAGCTTACGACACCTCAGAGTAAGACTGCAGTAACGCTTTTGACTGCACTTATGCTTCTTTGCTATGTGGGTTATCTGCTCAATCTTTCACTTGCGGTGTTTAATCTTATCCCCGTACCGCCCCTTGACGGAAGCCGTATTCTTTTCGTGCTTTTGCCGGCAAAGGCTTATTTTGCGGTAATGAAATACGAGAGATTTATCTATTTCGGAGTTATGCTGCTTGTGTTTACGGGTATGCTCGATATGCCGCTTACGCTTGTTCGCAACGGTATAACGAAACTCTTTGAATTATCTATAGCTTGGATGGTATAGAATGTCGGAATCATTGAATTTTAAGCTTGAGATTTTCGAGGGATCGCTCGACCTTCTGTTATCTCTCATATCAAAAAATAAAGTGGATATATACGATATTCCCATATCACTAATTCTCGACCAGTACCTTGAGTATCTGGAGGATATGAGAAAAATGGATATGGATATCGCAGGTGAATTTATAACCATGGCATCCGAGCTTATGCTCATAAAGAGCCGTATGCTTTTGCCCAAATCACCTTTAGAGGAAGAAGAAGACCCGCGTGAAAGGCTGGCTCAGGCGCTTATAGAATACAAGCGTGCCAAGGAAGCGGCGGTCATTCTTAACGAAAATTATATGAAATATGCAGGCAGGATAGCGAAGCCTATGGACGAGGCTCCTTTTCAGGCTATCCCTGAGCTTGCTGATCAGGATGCCAGACTTCTTGAAGAGGCTTTCGCAAGACTTATGCAGAGAGCAAAACAGCTTAAGGAAACTATGCAGCCTCCTGAAAAAACTCTCGAAAACCTACTTAAAAAGCGAGTTACCCCTGTACCTGAACGTATCGTGGGCATTATGAGATATCTGTATAAGAACGGACGGACAAGCTTTGACGATCTTATGCTTCAGTCAAGGACCCGTTCTGATATCATTGCTTCCTTTGCAGCGCTTCTTGAACTTCTTAAGGCAAGACGAGTTATGATTGCAAAGGACGATGGAGATGAGATCGTATTAGAGCTAAACAAGAGAGGAAAAAATGCAAATGAGCAAAAAGAATGACAATATACTTGAGATAGAGCGTACTATAGAGGCGTTGCTCTTTGCGACGGGTGATCCTATTACATACGAAAAGATCGGATCGCTTCTGGAGCTAACACCCGGTCAGGTTAAAAGTATAGCACTTGACATGCGGGAAAATTATTCGGACAGAGGCATACAGCTTCTTTGCTACGATACTGCATGTCAGCTCTGCACCAAGGAGAAATACGAGGGAATCATTAAGGACTGTCTCGGTATAAAGAAGAACGGTGCACTTTCGAAGTCCAGCCTCGAGACCCTTGCGATCATTGCTTACAATCAGCCTGTAACAAGGGCATATGTTGAGGAGGTCAGGGGTGTTGATTCTGCCTATGCCTTCGGTATTCTTTTACAGAGAGAGCTTATCGAGATAAAGGGCAGACTTGACGTACCCGGCAGACCTAAACTATACGGAACTACAAAGGATTTCCTGAGAAAATTTGGGCTTTCGTCCCTCAACGAGCTTCCCAAGGTCGAGGTACTCTCTGTGTCGGA
>JAZNKU010000020.1:0-11706 GCA_045578685.1 Eubacteriales bacterium | reverse complement strand
CGATGATGCGTACTGCTTTGATATCTGGTGTTCCAAGTCCCCCGATCTTAAGTTCTGGGGCGACATCAAGCATATCCAGCGTCACGACAAGATGCCCTTCTCTAACGACAAGATCGGTCCTGCAGCTCCTCCCGTTAAGACCGAAAAGGGTTGGCTGACCACCTTCCATTGCGTTGAGTCTAATCCCGAATGGGGTAAGAACGGCTGGGAACCCAGATGGCCCCACAGATATATGGGCGGTATTATGCTCCTCGACCTTGAGGATCCCTCCAAGATCCTCGGTATGTACAAACAGCCTCTTCTCGCTCCCGATATGCCCTACGAGACCGACGAAGGCTTCAGACAGAACACCATATTCCCCGGCGGTATGATCCTCGAGGATGACGGTGAGGTTAAGATCTACTACGGTGCTTCCGACACCTATGAGTGTGTAGCTACCGCTCACGTAGATGAGCTTCTCAAGCTCTGTCTTGATTCTAATAACTGATAACAAATAAAGCACCGCTCTGCGGTGCTTTATTAGACCACCCAAGCTGCGCACATAAGCTCGGTTTTAAAATCATACGGAATGGAGCAATTTATTATACTATGAAAAAAACACCTATTTGTCTCGTCCTTGACGATCCCACCCCGGGAATATCGGTCTACTATACCCATCACAACAAGACAGTGACCGAGGACGGACGTCCTATACTTGAATATAATCCCAACTCCACCCTTTTCCGCTTCTGCGATATTATCGAAAAGCACGGAATGAAGGGTAAATTCAGCGTTGTGCCTATGCCCGGTAATCGAGGAAATATAGTAAATGGTATTGAGGGCTTTCCCAATGAAGAATTAAAAGAATGGCTCGATACGGTAAAAAGCCGTGTTATGCCCGCCTTCTCGGTAGGTCCCGAGATGCTGACCCACAACAATGCAGTTGATGTTGCCACAGGTGAGATAATACCCATAAACGAATGTAACTGGGCGGCAGACAAGGATCGCACCGTGCTTACCCCCTATATCACAAAGGCATTTTCTATACTTAAGGAGGCGGGGTTACCCTCTCTGGGCTGTACATCTCCCTGGTCCTTCGGTATCGAGGTAGAGGACGAATACGTTCAGTCTGTATCTCAGGCGGTTTATGATGTTTACGGTTCAAATAACTGCTGGTATTACCTCAGAGGACTTCGTAACAAGCCTAATGCCAAGCCCTGGGTAGAATATGACGATGGCAAGCGTTGTGTTGTTTCCATACCCGCCACCACTTTTGATTATATCTGGGACACTATTGACACCACCGATACAAGTCCCGAATTTATAAGCTCAATTGCCGACAAATACATCACCGCTGACGGACGCGGCGGCGATATAGTCAAGGTGCTTGAAACCGGCGGTTATCCCCTCTTTATAACCCATTGGCAGAGCCTTATTTCAAACGGTCTGTGTACCGGCATGGAGGTTCTTGACCTCATAGGCAAGCGTGTAAACGAGCATCTACCCGACCGTGTGGAATGGTGCAGCTACGAGGAGATAATGCATAGGGTATTGGCAGATAAAAAGAGTTTTCCGAAACCTACGTTTTAATAAAAATAACCGCTTCATCGAAGCGGTTATTTTTGTTTATTACCCTTAATTATCCTTCTTAAACTTCTTTTAATTCCTCTTAATATTTTTCGCGGAAATCTCGTGTAATGCCATATTCTGCAATAGAGCTTATATCCGAAATTATTTATATCATATTTTTTTCCCTTTCGGGTAAAGGAGGAAACAACAGCAATCACCTGAAAATGCTCTATACCCTTTTCTTTTTGATACTGGTTGTCACCTATACAGGTATAGCTTTCACCTACGCCAACAATGCGGTGGAGAACGTATTTACCATTTGTTCTGCGATAAAAGATAACGTCATATTTTTTCAGCCTGTCAGGCAACGGTGAGAGAACAACGGTATCAATACCGTTACGCAGCATGGGATACATACTGACCCCCATGGGAGTAAAGGACACGTTCCCGCCGTTATTTATACGTTCTTCGATAAGAGGAATCATATCATCAATTGATGTAAGCTTTTTGTTTTTCACACTATCCCTCCTTAACAATAAAAATAACAGGCAGATATTCTCTGCCTGTTATTTTATCATAAATCTTCTAAACAGTCAATATTCCGAAGCTTATTAAGGAATTCATCAACATCCTTCTCTGCCTGCTCATCTGTGACATCGTATTCATCAAGTAAAGCATTGACGAGATCCGTCTTTTCACAGCCCTTTTCAAGTAGAGCCCAGAGCTGACTTCCTGTTTCATTGAGGGTGATCATACCGTTGAAGTCGAGAGTGGTGTCCCCTAATGGAAGAACGACCCAGGTATCTGCGATTTGTCTTAAAACAAAATTTTCATTTATCTTCATCGTTTTTCTCCTTTTTATTCGGACACATTGTTCTGTATGCGGTATAAACCGCATCCTCATTCGGCAAGCACTCCATTTCATATACAGGAATATCAGCCAACAACAGTTCAACGGAATTCAACATTGAATCCATGCGTATTTCTGTGAGTTTTTTTCTCGTTGTCTGCGCGATTATATTGATAAGAGCTTCTTTTTTTGAAAGTCTGCGTATCTTATTCTCGCTGCCACGTTCAAGAAAACATATTCCTGCGATCCTGACCTTGGCGTTAACGTTTAATGAGTTTTTTCCGCTCCATGGAGTTCCGTAGGCATACCAGGTGCCGTCCAGCTTACGCAATGCCGGCTTATCGTCATTTATGACCCGTGCACCGTCAAATGTGCTGCACCAAAGCCCTGTATGCGTAGACTTTCCCATACCGGAAGGGCCCGAAAACAGATAGGCATAACCCTCGTACTCAACGGCAGAGGAATGAAGCATCATACCTCCGAGGTCAAGCAACGCTCTGTAAAACTGCAGACCCGAGTGGGTATATTCAACCGCTTCTCTCGGATATTCGGGATGCTTATCATAGGGATATAAGCTATCGTCTATAACTATATCCGGAATCTCATCACTTTCGATCATATAATCCTTACAGCGGGGGGCTAAGCCCCCCGCTGTCGGAATTTTAACTGTCAATTCAGCAATCCTGCATAACATCAGATCGCTTATTCCCAACCGTCGGGAAGAGAAACGTCTGTTTCCCAACCGCCTATACCAAGACCATACGGATCGTCAAGTATGGGATCGGGGGTGTACATCAACAGCTCCTTCGCTGTGAGATCGATCAGCTCGATTTCGGGTTTAATATAAACTTTCTTCATTGCCTTTCAACCTCCTTACGCTTTTACTGTTACGTCGCCTTTGAGAGTAGTTCCCTCACGCATTACGCCTGTATCGGATATCATTACCGACTTGATGGTGTAGGATGCGTACTTCGATACGTCAAGTGATACCTCAAATGCTCTGTTGTTGTTGTAAACTACCTTTACAAGATTATCTGTACAGAGCCACTTGAGCTCCTCGGAGGTATTGCCGTCCTTATCGGTTACGGTAAAGATCACTCCGATCTTGATTCTTTCATCAAGTGCGCCGTCATCAAAGAATCCCTTTGTTGTTGCGGTGTTTGTGATGATGGGTCTGAATGTCAACTTGAGTATTCCGTTCTCAAGACTGGTCGCAGAATACTGCTGCTGCATCTTAATCTCGTTTTCGATGAAGTAGTAACCGTATGAGCCCTCGCTGTCATCGAATATGGGATATTCGGTGTTTTCGGGATTCAGTGTTATTACAACATCATTGCTTGCAGGAACAAGACGTGCCTCGTTGCCTTCGCTTGTGTCGATAACGTTGGATGTCTGTGCAGTAAGATTCTTCTTAACTGTCCATGCCATTCCGTTAAGCTCTATTGTGAGAGCTACGTTTACGTTAACTGCATCTTCCTCTGTTACTGCAGAGAGTAATGTCAGATACTCACCTGCCATAACTGTCTCGGAAAGGCTTGCATCATGAACGTTTGCATACAGGTCTGCGGTGGTGATAACACGGTCTGCAAGAGCGTCAGCTACCTTTTCGTAGGTGTATGCACCGTTTGTGTTCACTACGCTGAATTCTCTGTATGTGTAGTGACCGCAGTTTCTTGAACAGTAGCTTCTCAGCTCGCCTGCTGCATATGCAGTAGCCTCTCTGAAGAGCTCCTCTGCCTTCATATCGTGACCGAGCTTGTCGATCTTAACAGTGTAAGTATGAGTTACATCATTCTTACATGTATATACGTCATAGCCGTCCTCGGTGCAGGTTGCATCCTTATGAGCGGTCACTTCGTAATCGTGTCCTGTCTTGAGAAGGATCTGTACTGTTTCGTCAAGCTTTTCGTTACATACTGTACAGTACTGTGCCTTGATGATCGCACCGTTTTCGGTACATGTTGCGGGTGTGTTGCTTTCAACAACCCATTCACCTGCACTATGTCCGAGAGCCTTAACTGTTACCTTTGTTCTGCTGAGTTCAGCCTTACATACAGTACAGTATACTACTTCTTCGTATGTACCTTCCTTGGTGCAGGTAGGAGCAATATTGTTCTCAACTACCTTATCACCTGCGGTGTGACCGAGCTTGTCGATCTTAACAGTGTAAGTATGAGTTACATCATTCTTACATGTGTATACGTCATAACCGTCCTCGGTGCATGTTGCATCCTTATGATCGGTCACTTCGTAATCATGTCCTGTCTTGAGAAGGATCTGTACTGTTTCGTCGAGCTTTTCGCCACATACGGTACAGTACTGTGCCTTAACGATAGAACCGTTTTCTGTACATGTCGCAGGTGTGTTGCTTATTTCAACCCATTCGCCTGCGGTATGTCCCTTTGCAGGTACCTTCTCTGTCTTTCTTGAAAGCTCTGCATCACATACCGTACAGTATACTACTATGTCATAGGAGCCGTCGGTCGTACATGTTGCTGCCTTCTCGTTTTCCACTACAGGCTCACCTGCGGTGTGGCCCTTTGCGAGGATCACTTCTGTTTCGAAATGGCTGCATGCCTCATAGAGATCTGTTGCCTTATTGGTACAATATCTGATTCTGCTGCCATCCGCGGTACATGTTGCTTCGGATACGGTCTTCCACTCGCCCATTACGTGCTCGCGCTTTGCAATGGTCTCCTTGTAGCTATGACCGCAGTTACGCATACATACGTTTGTGATCTCTCCGTCTGCAAAGCATGTTGCCTTCTTGGTAACTGTGCTCAGCATGTTGTGACCGAGTGCTTCTACGTATGTGTCTACGTAGCTGTCACCGCACTTTGTACATGTATGTGTGGTGTAGCCCTGTTCGGTACATGTGGGTGCTGTTACTACCGATTCGTAGTTATGTCCTGTTGCGGGGATCACTTCTGTTTCGGAATGGCTGCATGCCTCATAGAGATCTGTTCCCTTGTTGGTACAATATCTGATTCTGCTGCCATCCTCGGTACATGTTGCTTCAGATACGGTCTTCCACTCGCCCATTACGTGCTCGCGCTTTGCTATAGTCTCTTTATAGCTATGTCCGCAATTACGCATACATATGTTTGAGATCTCTCCGTCTGCAAAGCATGTTGCCTTCTTGGTAACTGTGCTCAGCATGTTGTGTCCGAGTGCTTCGCCCTCTGTCTCGCCGCATACGCTACAGGTCTTGGGTGCTGTACATGTTGCTTCAGTCCACTTATGTCCCGCTACAGGGATTACTTCTGTTTCGTATGCATTACATCTTGTACAGAATCTGATCTGTTCGCCTGCTTCTTCGCAGGTTGCAGGCTTGGTGATCTGCCATTCGCCGAAGTTATGTGTGCTGTATACAACTATTGTAATTGTCGTTTCATTGTCTGCCTTGTCGGTGACAATTACTGTGTAAGTCTCGCCGGTTTCGGAACCGTTGAGAGTTATTTCCTTATCATTGATGTAGTTAGGATCCTCAGATACGATCTCGTCACCCTTCTTAACTACTACGCTTTCGATGTTTACGTCAGTTGCACTGAACTGAACAGTATCCTGTGCGCAATATGTATAAATGAAGTTTTCATTGTCTGCATCACAGAGACCGTCTTCGGGGATCGCCACAGTAGGATCTGTGAAATCAACGATAATTGTATCAAGAGTATCGGTTGTAGTGTTACCTGCCTTATCGGTTACGGTAACCTCTACGATATAGATGTTCTCTTCATCTGTTTCGATAACGGGCTTGTTTTCGGAATCATATTCGCCGCTTGCAATCACATTGCCGTCCTTGTCGATGATCACATAAGTGATTGTATCAACCTCGGAACCGCCTTCATCCTCTGCGGTAATTGTGATCTCAACCTTGCCATCGTTATCATAATAATTTGAACCGTCATTAAGGTTGTTGTCCTCACCCTCAAGCGCTTCATCGTCGGTAGCCTTGATAGTGGGAGCATCGGTGTCACTGAGCATTTCTACTGTGATCTCGGTTACATTGCCTGCAAGGTCAACTGCCTTTACGGTGTAGGTATGCTCACCATTGTTGGGGAGTACAATCTTACCGTCTACAACCTCAACAAGTTCGCCGTCTACGTATACTCCGCTGAGACCGTAGTTGTCGCCAACGTTTACGGTAACATCCTTATAGTAGTTTGTTCCTTCCGCTACCTCTACGGTAGGAAGTACCTTATCTACTACGATGGTTCCTGTTACAACAGTTTCGGATACGTTTGCCTGATTGTCTACAGTGTAGGATTCAACGGTATACTTACCTGTCTCGGTAAGAACGGGCTTGTTTGCGGGATCATAGATGCCCTCTTTTACCACGTTGCCGTTTTCATCCTTTATTACATAGTATGTTCCGTTCTCAGCAATACCCGAGCCGTTTACGTCATCGGTTGCTGTGATGGTGATCACAACATCATCCTTACTGTATGCGATATCGGTCATTTCGTCGACATCGAGCATAGGATCGGTTGTAATTGATACAGAAGGCTTTGTACCGTCAGAAAGTACCTCAACCTTTGTCTCATTGCCTGCCTTGTCGGTTGCAACGATAACGTAAGTGTGGGTTACATCCTCAGTCTTGGTAAGTACTATCTGACCGTCTATTACCTCGACAGGCTCGCCGTCTACGGTAACTGTGTCAAGATACTTATCCTCTACCTTAACAGTTATTGTGTTATAGTCATTTGAATATGTGGGTTCAACTGTAGGTGCAACCATATCGATAATAAGCTTATCGGAGGTTGCTGTTGCCTGGTTGCCAACCTTATCGGTTGCGGTTACGGTAACAACGTACTCGCCGTTGTCTGTAATTACGATGCCGGTTGCGGGATCGTACGTACCCTCTGCATAAACAGTATTATTCTCAACGTCCTTAACAACGTAAATTACGGTATCGATGTCGGATCCTGTATCTGTTGCAGTTGCAGAAACTATTACGCCGTCCTTATCGTAATCAAAGAAAGTATCATTGATGTTATGATCAGGCTCGCTGATGGTTACGATAGGTGCTTTGTTGTCCTGAAGTTTGGGAAGAACCTTGGTCTCGGTCCGATCGCATCCAACAAATGCTTCGGGATTATTAAATGTTTCTTCGTTTATACAGTATCTGTACGCCTCGCCCTCTTCAAGGTAGGTTGCGGGCTTGGTTACTATCCAATCACTCCATATATGATCGCCGGGTGTAGGATATTTACCATCAGGAACAACAATAACCTTATAACCACATACAGTACAGTATTTGGCTTCTATATAAGAACCTTCTTCAGTACATGTAGCGGGCTTGTTGTCCTCCTTGACAACAGGGCCGTAGGGATGATCAAGCATCTTGGTTATCTCGGTCTCGGTATAAGACTTTGTCCAGTCAAGGTCATCCTCAAAGGGTGCATAGTAGGTAATAGAACCTTCAGAAGTACATGTAGAAGCTACAACTGTTTTCTCAACAGGAGATGTAGCTGTTTCGATACAACCTTCTTCCTCAAGGTCTCTTTCGTAATCCCTTGCACAGGTTCTCGTTGCAGTACAAACAGTATGATCGTCATTCCACATATATACTGTTTCTACATTCCAATCGTGACCGAGAGCGGGGATTATTTCATCCGGCAGGTAGACAACCTCCAGGCATTCCTGACACTCCCAATACGTTTCTATTACACCGTCTACGGTACAGGTCTGTTCTGTTATTTCTTCTGAATTATACTCAACATGGACGTGGTTAGCGGGATCGCTGAGATCCAAATCTACTCCAACTTCTACCGGATCAGGATCTGGTTTTGCCCACTCTTCTTCGAAGGTTGCGGTATATATTGCAATATACAAACCTTCATCGTTAATATCGCTCATACAGTTAGGCATTTCTACCTCAATAGTAGCTTTAGCCTCTTTTGTATGAGTAGGATCGTTGTTACAGTACATAGTAGCTGTACATTCGGAATAATCGTCATTCCAATCGTAAGTTACCTTAGCACCTTCCCAATCGTGATCGGTTGCGGGGATAACCTCTGTCTTAACCTGCTCGTCTGCCCAAGCATTTGTAAAGGTTGCGGTATAGGTTCTGAGACCGTCATCAAGACAGGTTGCAGGATCTTCTGTCACTACAACTGTAACAGTTTCGTCCTCAGTGTGATCACAACCCTCACGCATACATTCTCTTGTAGCTGTGCAGGTAGAATTGTCATCAGCCCAAGTGTATGTTTCGGTAGCATTTTCCCAATCGTGGTCGAGTGCGGGAACATTATCCTCAACAACCTCGGTCTGGGTTTCTGCCCAATCCTCTGTAAATGTAGCAGTGTAGGTGGTATCACCTGTTTCTGTACATGTTGCAGGCTTGGTTATCTCAGAGGTAACCTCAACAGAAACAGCAGTTTCGGTATGAGTTGCGTAACGCTTACATACTCTTGTTGCTGTGCATACTGTATGCTCAGCGTTCCAAACGTAGGTAGGCTCGTTCCAATCATGGTCGATTATGGAAAGCTCAACTTCCTCAATCTGCTTTTCTGCCCAAAGATTTGTAAAGGTTGCAGTGTAGGTTATCTTACCTGTCTTTTCACAGTCAGCCTCTACAGTAACGATATTAGCATCAACGGTTTCTTCTTCTGTATGAGAAGGATCGTTGTTACAGTATCTTGTAGCGGTACACTTTGTGAAATCATCAGTCCAAGTATACTCTACCGTTGCATCAGTCCAATTATGTCCTGTAGCAGCTATAACATCTTCATAAGAGTGACTGCAACGTGTACATACATAGGTCATAATACCTGTTTCTGTACATGTAGGAGCCTTAGTCTGAGTACCCTTATAATCATGTGTGCTGAAAACAGTTACATTATAAGTAGTAACGTTACCTGCCTTATCGGTAGCAACTACTGTGTATTTCTCACCTGTAGGTGTACCTGCAAGTATGCCGTTAGCTTCAATGGAAACGTTTTCGCCTGTAGTTACGGTTATGCTTGCAAAGTTTTCATCGGAATAGGTATACTCTAATTTTTCATATCCGCAATATACCTTGCCGTCTATAAGACCGTTAATCGTAGGAGCAGTATTGTCTATTACAAGTCCGTCGGTGGAAATGTAGGTTACGTTTCCTGCCTTGTCGGTAATCTTTGCATAGACGATATACTTGCCTTCGGAAGTATAGGTAGGCTTAGCATTTTCGTTATAGGTTGCCCATACGGGAATGTTGCCCTGAACCTCTGTCTCGGAAAGAGGAGTTTCAGATTTATAATACTCAATCTTCTCTACGCCAAGACCTTCGTCTGTTGCCGTAATGGTGATTACATATTTATCATTACGGTAGATACCGAAGGTAATAACAGTAAGGAATGTATCCCATGCAGTACCGTCCTGAATCTTGATGGTACCTTCGGGAGCAACGGTATCTGTGAGTTTATCAATCTCGCGTTCTTCGTAATATCCGCACTGTGCGAATCTTACACACTCACTACGCTCAATACCCTTTTCGTAAAGAGTAGGAGCTTTTGTCTGAACCCAAGCGCCCATTGTATGACCGAGCTCAGCTACCTTGTCACGGTTTTCGGTTGCGCCGCAGGTGCTGCCGTCATGGAAGGTGTTGTTACAGGTATAAACCGTATAACCTTCCTCGGTACAAGTAGGCTCAACCACAGAGGTCTTTACGTAGTTATGCTCGATGAGCTCTTCTACGTAGTAGTCAATACCGGGTACGTTACCGGTATGCTCAACAGGACACTTAGCATTGGTACAGCAGTAGTGATAGATATTCTTCTCACCGCATTCGGTAGCGTAAACCGTATCCTCGGGGATAAGCTCTACCTTATGTCCGTATGCTGTGCCGAGAGCTGTCTTTGTCTCTGTCACGTCACATCTTGAACACTTGCTTGTCTGTGTGCCGTCAGTGGTACAGTTGGCGTCACCGTTGTAAGCAAATTCGCTCATATCGTGACCGAGAGCATTGATAACCTCTGTTTCGGAATAAGGAACGTTACATGCACCGTACTTGTTACCGATACAGTCACGTTTCTTCAAACCGGTGTCTGTACAGGTCGCCTCGGTAACCGTATACCAGTCACCCATGGTATGACCTGTTGCTGCAAGAGGTCTGGATTCGTAATGGCTACAGTTGGTACAATTTCTGCGCTCCTCACCTTCTGTGGTACAGGTAGGATGTACATGATTAAACCAATTGCCAAAACTATGTCCTGTAGCTGCAACGTCTCTTGTATCCGTATGAGAAGCATCACGCTTACAGGTACGGGTATCTGTACCTGCAGTAGTACAGGTAGGAGCTACGGTCTGGGTCCATTCGCCCCAGTCGTGTCCGAGAGCATCTAAAGTCTCTGTATAACTGTAATTACAGTTTTCGTGACCGGAAACAGTGTGGTCACAGGTATATGTCACACTTCCTGCAGTTGTACAGGTTGCAGGAGTTCTGCTTGTTTCTACAAAATTACAATAGGTGTAATCCGCATAGAAAGTAGTATCCTGACCGAAGGTACAGATAGCATCAAGATTATCAGCACTTAAAGTGAATATCTTTGTGCTGTCACCGGGTGTACCTGACCATACGGTGTAGGTGCCTGCAAACTGCGCACCTGTTTTGGTAGGTGTAGGAAGGGTGGTTATAGCAGTATTATACTGCTTACCGGAGAATACCTCGTAATTGTGAGAGCCCTTGCCCTGCCAATTACCGTCACCGTCTGCTTCGGCATCGTGATCTAATGTAATATTGAGGTAACCGTATCTCCATTTTGCAACGAAGTGTACGTGCTCGTTGACCATAGCCTGAGGAATAATGGTAGCAGTACCGGCATCGTTATGACCTTCAACGGAATATCTGTAGGAGAAGTCGGAATAATTGAACAATCCGTCATTGTTAAAATCATAGAAGACGTCGCCTGTTATCTTTGCCATTTCAGCATGAGCAGCACCGGGTTCAAGTCCAACTATGTGCTGACAAGGTTCTGCAGAAAGCTTTTTATCCTTGCTTTCATTAAAGACATTGTCGCCGTCGTCTATATAAATCTCATAACCTTCAAATACATAGTCTGTTCTGCTTATAAGATGGAATGCAGAATAAACCATATTCCAGTTATGCTCATAGTAGTTGCCAAATCCGTTCTTGTTTAATCTGTCAGGGTCGTAGTGATTATACATAGGAGACAGATTGGTCCACATATGGGCATAATAAAGATAAGAGAACGCGATCTCGTGTGCCGCACCTGGAACAGTCTCAATAAGTGGCTTTTCACCGTCGTTCCAAATACCACCGGTATTCTCTATCCAGGGATCGTGGAGGTGGACACCGTTTCCGTTTA
>JAZNKU010000019.1:0-2289 GCA_045578685.1 Eubacteriales bacterium | reverse complement strand
GTCATAACTGCACCCGTTCCAAGCTTTGCACCTATATCGCTGATAATGGTACGGATATACGTGCCCTTTGAGCAATGGATGTCAAGAATGCCTGTCCGTTCGTTTTCGTCATACGATAAAAGCTCTATCGAATGAACGGTTATCGGTCTTGCTTCTCTTTCTATCTCTATACCCTGTCTTGCAAGCTCGTAGAGCTTTTTTCCGCCTACCTTTACAGCGGAATACATAGGGGGTATCTGCATAATGTTTCCCTGCATGGAATTCACCGCAGTCATCAGCTCGTCCCTGCTGACTGACTTATCATTCTCTGTCAGCAGTTTGCCCCATATATCCTCGGTTTCGGAGGTGAGTCCAAGCTTAAAGCCTGCCACATATCTCTTATCAAGAGAAGGTATCAGGTCGGCAGTCTTTGCCGCTCTGCCGATAAATACGGGAAGTACCCCCGTTGCCATCGGATCGAGAGTTCCGCCGTGACCTATCTTTCGTGTACCTGCCGCCCTTCTTGTTATGGCTATAACATCGAAGGAGGTGAAGTCCTGGGGCTTGTTTATACAGATAACTCCGCAGAGATTGTTGGGATTATCTATCCTGCTCATATCTGTTCTACCGCTTTTTCAAGGACGGGGAGAAGCTTTGCCCTTACAAACTGCAGATTGCCCTCTATAGTACAGCCTGCCGCTCTTGCGTGACCACCACCGCCGAATACTCCGCATACCTCTGCGGCATTTATCGGCTCGGTGCTTCTCATTGATACCTTGAAGAGATTTTCACCCTTCTGCTTTACAGTAACACCGAGAACAACGCCCTCAATCTGACGGGGAAGGCTTGCAAGTCCGTTGAAATCCTCTGTATCCACTCTGTCACTGAATTCATTTATAATATCAAGAGTCAGCCAGACAATAGCTATTCTGTCATCGCCTGCAAACTCAATATCACGGAGTATTCTCTGCTCAAGCTCTATTCTGCCCTTTGATTTAAGGTCAAAAAGCTGATAGTTGATTTCGCCGTGGGGAAAATCATACGCCATAAGCTCCCCTGCTATTCTGTGGGTACGGGAGGTTGTATTGGTAAACTTGAAACAGCCTGTATCAGTAGCGATGCCTGTATATAAGCAGGAAGCTATTCTGCCGTCAAGCTCTGCGCCCATTTCAAGAGCTATTTCATAGATAAGCTCGCAGGCAGCTGCCGCATCCGGGTCTACAAAAGTGTACTGTGCAAACTCCTTACGGGACTCGTGATGGTCTATAGCAAGCAGAATCCTGTCCGCATACACCTCTTCAAGGGAGCCGAGAAGCTTTGTATCTGCCACATCTACGCTGACTATTGTTTTTTCATCAAACTCCTGGTGTACCACTGACTCCTTCAGAAACATCATACGGCTTACAACCGGATCGGCGCAGAGCACCTTTGCTCTTTTGCCCATCTTCTGCAGTATTCCGCAAAGGCCATATCCGCATCCGAGCGTATCGCCATCAGGATTTGCATGACACAGAATAAGAAAATCATCGTTTTCAAGCAGTATCTGTGCCGCTTTTTTCTTGTCTGTCAACATCCGCTAAATTTCCTTCCTGTTTCGGTTATTCTTCTGCCGTATCATCCGATTCCCTTTTAGGGAGCTTGTTCAGCACCTCGCTTATATGATCGTAATAATCCAGCGAGTTGTCAGGCAGAAAGATAAGCTCAGGTAGCTTTCTCATTTTTATACGCTGATTGATTCTTTTCTTAAAGAAGCCCTGAGCCGCTTTAAGACAGTCTACAGCGTCAGTTGTCTTTTCTCCGCCTTCAAGAGAGGAGATGTAGACCTTGCAGTAGGACAGATCGTTTGTAAGCTCACAATGTGAAACGCTTACAAGTCCGTTTGCTATACGGCTGTCCTTTATATCACGGAGGGCAACGGATATCTCACGTTTTATATCCTCCGATAATCTGCTGATATTGAAATTTGCCATTTAAACACCTCTTTACTGTGTTTTCCCTGCTGTCCCGATTTATTCAGGACAGCCGTGAAAACTACTGTCAGGTTTTAATCTCTGTATTCTTCTGTGATAAATGCCTCGAAGATGTCGCCTTCCTTGATATCGGTGTACTTTTCAAGGGTAATACCGCATTCATAACCTGCAGCTACTTCCTTGACGTCATCCTTGAAACGACGCAGACCTGCAATCTTGTCAACCGCAAGAATGATACCGTCACGAACAACTCTTACTTCACCGTTTCTCTGTACCTTACCGTCAAGTACGTAAGAACCTGCAACAATACCGACGCTGGACAGCTTCATTACCTGTCTTA
>JAZNKU010000018.1:0-2732 GCA_045578685.1 Eubacteriales bacterium | reverse complement strand
AGCCTTATCCTCACGCATACTCTATTCTCAAGGACACCCTTTGCTATATGCACATAAAGGATGCAAACGCCGAGAAAGAAATGGTTGTGGCAGGCGAGGGAATAGGCAATATCCCCGAAACTCTTGCTTCTGTAAAAAATGATTTTGACGGAGAGTTCGTTCTTACTCTTGAGCCTCACCTTATCGAGTTCGACGGTCTTAAGGGACTGGAGAGCGAGGGACATACCTCTAACGTAGGTAACAAATACAAAAACACAGACGAGGCCTTTGGTGCAGCCTTAGCAGCGCTTAAGGCTACGATGAAATGACACCTTTGGTGTCATGAAATGGACAAGCCATGAAATGATGCTTTGCATCATGAAATGCATCTGAAGATGCATTTCATGACCGACGGTCATTTCATGAATACGAAGTATTCATTTCATTTTCAACAAAACAAAAATAAAAACATATAAACTAACAATTTAGGGGGACTTTAAAATGGCAGATTTCAAAATGTTAGCCATCGACCTTGGTGCTTCCAGCGGTAGAGGTATCGTAGGTTGCTTTGACGGTCAGAAACTTTCTCTTGAAGAGAACCACCGTTTTGACAACGATCCCGTAATTGCGGCAGGCACCTTCTATTGGGATATCCTTCGCATATTCTTCGAGATCAAGAACTCTATCCGTAAGTGTGCACTTTCCGCTGATAAGGACATCGCCTCTATCGGTATCGATACCTGGGGCGTTGACTTCGGTCTTCTTGACCGTGACGGCAAACTCCTTGGCAATCCCGTTCACTACCGTGACGCACGCACCATGGACTTCGAGAACTGGGCTTTTGACAAACTTTCAAAGGAGCAGATCTTTGAAAAGACAGGTATTGCTCACGTAAACTTCAACAGCGTATTCCAGCTTATGTCTGCACTTCGCACCAATCCCAAGGCTTTCGATGCGGCGGACAAGCTTCTCTTTATCCCTGACCTTCTTAACTACTTCCTTACAGGTCAGGCAAAGACCGAGTACACCGTAGCCTCCACAGGCGGTCTTCTTGACGTTAAGACCAGAAACTGGGCTATGGATATGATCGCAGAGCTTGGTATTCCTACAGGTATGTTTACAGAAATAGCACAGCCCGGTACAGTGCTCGGCAAGCTCCTTCCTCAGATCAGTGAGGACACAGGCATCTATGATGCAAACGTAGTTCACGTTGCGGCTCACGATACTGCAAGTGCAGTCGTATCAGTTCCCGCAAAGGGCGAGGACTTCATCTACATAAGCTCGGGCACATGGTCCCTTATGGGTATGGAGCTGAGCGACCCTAACCCCACCGTTGAAGCTATGAACTGCGGCTTTACAAACGAAGGCGGCACCAACGGCAAGATCAGATTCCTTCGTAATATTATGGGTCTCTGGCTTGAGCAGGAGTCAAAGCGTCAGTGGGCGCGTGAGGGTGAAAAGACCACCTACGACCAGCTTTCCGACATGGCTATGGCAAGCGAGGCACACAAGTGCTTCATCAACCCCGACGATCCTTCCTTTATGGCACCCGGCAACCTTCCCAAGAGAGTTGCAGAGTTCTGTGAGAAAACAGGTCAGTACGTTCCTCAGACCAAGGGCGAGATCATCCGTTGTATCTTCGAGTCCCTTGCTCTTAAGTACCGTTGGACTGTAGAAAATATGGATGCTATGATGGGCAAGTACACTCCCTTCATCAACATCGTTGGCGGCGGTACCAAGGAAGGTCCTCTCTGTCAGTTCACAGCAGACGCCTGCAAGCGTCCCGTATACGCAGGTCCTACAGAGGCAACCTCTATCGGTAACCTTCTCGTTCAGCTTATGGCAGCAGGCAAGGTTGCAAACCTTGACGAGGCAAGACAGGTAGTTCGTGACTCCTTCGAGATCAAGTGCTACGAGCCCAAGGATGCTGATAAGTGGGATGCGGCTTACGAGCGCTTCCTCAAGCTTCTTTAATTCGTAAATAAAGGAAGATTTTTGTCCCTTGCGGACAAAAATCCTCCATAATTTTGCATTTTGCATTTTGCATTTTGCATTAAATACAAAATATATTTTGGAGGATTACATAAATGATTAACAAGAGCTATGAATTAGCAAAAGAGATCTATGCAGCACAGGGTATTGATACCGATGCTATGATCGCTAAGCTTAAGAACATTCCTGTTTCACTTCACTGCTGGCAGGGTGACGACGTTATCGGCTTCGACCACGACGGCCCCCTCAACGGCGGTATTCAGACCACAGGTAACTACCCCGGCAAGGCTACCACACCCGAACAGCTTATGGCTGATATGGACAAGGTTCTCTCCCTTTGCCCCGGTGCAAAGAAGATCAACGTTCACGCTTGCTATGCTATCTTTGAGGACGGTCAGTTTGTAGACAGAGACAAGCTTGAGCCCAAGCACTTCGCTCCCTGGGTTGAACTTGCAAAGAAGCACGGCATGGGACTTGACTTTAACCCCACATTCTTCTCTCATCCCATGGCTGACTCAGGTCTTACCCTTTTAAGCCTCGACGAAAATGTAAGAAAGTTCTGGATCGAACACGGTAAGGCATGTATCAGAATTTCTGAATATTTTGCAAAGGAAACAGGCGTTCCCTGCGTAATGAACATCTGGACAGGCGACGGATTTAAAGATATCCCCGCTGACAGAATGGGCCCCAGAGTTCGCTATAAGGAATCCATCGAGGCTATTTTAGCTGAACCCTTCGACAAGAACCTTGTTAAGCCCTGC
>JAZNKU010000017.1:0-2041 GCA_045578685.1 Eubacteriales bacterium | reverse complement strand
TACGCTATTCGGTAAATCCTGTTTGAGCTGTTGGCACACAGTTGTTTTTCCAACTCCCATAGTGCCACCAATCATATATAAAGTTTTCATCATTCACACCTACAAATTCTTATTTATCGAATAGTATTATATCACAATTTGACCGGTTATCAAATAGGTTATAAAAAGGGGCGAGTCGCCGCACCCCAACTGCGCTCTGAGACTCGAATAGTGTCTTTTATCTATCACACGCCGCAACGCAATTTCCTATACTGTAAAAAGCGGCACAACACCGCTTTTCACTTTACACTGTTGCACAAACAGCTACATATGAACATCCATTCATATGAATAACCATTCATATGTGGTGGAATTACAAGTGATCATTTGTTTTTCATCCGATATCAAACTCAATGAGCTCAACAAAGAATCTCTTATTGAATTCATATCTTTGCTCTTCCTTCTTTTCATTCTTCAAGCCGCTTGTTGAGGACATACGGCGGAAACATATAAGCGTATCCTCGGGTAACGCGTTAAGGGCGGTAAAATACTGCCCGAAGCCTGTATCCCGTAGATACAGAGCACACTCGTCATAAGCGTTTTCGGGAACGCTCTCAACAAGTTCGTTCAAGGGTACAAAGGCATCCTTCTTTGCTACCAGGTCGTACCAGGCGGGGTCAAGCAGACATATAAGTGCTTCGCCCACAAATATCTGGGTTGTGAACTGCTGCTTGGTGGTAACCATATCCTTGGTATTGATATAGAGGGGATTACCCTCCTCGTCGTAGAGATATTTGTCGTCCTTTAGCTGCTCGTCGGTCATAAGAAAGAGTGAGTTAAGAGTAACCTCTCTTTTACCGTTGCCGTCATAGTCCTCATCGAGAACATCCTCAAAGGCAGCTTCTATCTCGAGGGTTTCGTTTGCGTTGGGAAGCTCGGGACCGGTGTATAATATCATAGCGTCATACTTGTCACGGGTAAAGAACTGTGCCGTCATGATTATCACCGCCACCGCAAAGAAGGCAACTATGATAGTTATCCATTTATTATGATACCAGAAGTTTTCAAGCCATTTTAAGGTCTTTTTCATTGTTTTATCAGCTCCGTTCCGTGAAATTATAATCTATATGCTATGTTTGTTATATTTTAACCGATCTCATAACATCAGAAATAGTATTGAACGCCTGCAATAATTTGTCTGTATCCTCACGGCTCAAGAATTCAATCTTTTTCGTTATACCTTCGTCAGCCGTACGGATAAACTCTTCTGCACGGCCTTTTCCTTTATCGGTCAAATGCAGCTCGTATGCACGTCGGTCCGTAGGACAATCCTGACGAACAACATAACCCTCTTTAACATATTTTCTTATGGTCTTGGCAATATTGCTTTTATCGGCACCTATTCTTTTGGCAATATGACATGCTTTGCATCCGTCATGTGCGTAAATTTCAAGCAAAACTCTCGACTCAATAACCGAATAATCAACAACCATATACGCGTCGCTGAACAGATCCAATGCCGGCATATAAAGCCTGTTGAAATTTTTAACTGTAATAATATTTTTACCGTGTAAAGCAGCAGCCTTTTTACTTTTCATATCCGTACCTTTCGTAAAGTAGTGGTATTTTACCACTATCTCATGTTCTTAATGTTCGAGGTTTAAATTATCCAATCTTATATTTTCGGTTATTCAGATCATCAACATACAACACCGGATATCCCCTCGAAAGATAGTGGTATTTTACCACTATCTTTGTCTGATCATAATAAAATCCATATCAACAGCAGAAATATAGTGGTATTTTACCACTCAGCGTGTCGATAAACCTATCGACACGCTGTCAGGCTTCGAAAAAGGAAGTGGCGGTTTGGAACCCCAAAAACTCGGCAAGCTCGTTTCGGGGAACCCCAACCGGTTTCCGTGAAAAGGGTCCGTAGATCTCGTTGACACCAACAATTCCTTCAGCGCTCCTAAAGTCGCTTGAACTCATTGGGTGTCTGCCGTCCTCGCAGATACGTTTCATCCGCCACTGGCGGCACGTATCTGTTCGGCGTACTAAG
>JAZNKU010000016.1:0-3732 GCA_045578685.1 Eubacteriales bacterium | reverse complement strand
AATCAACGGTAACGGTTTCCTCTGACTGATCTATCTTACGAATCACTCCTATATCCCCATTGAATACTCCAACACCGGAAATGCTACCTTTTGTCCACTCTATATCATAATTATTCCGTATCTGCATTATCTTATCGCCCTCGCGGAATATAACATCACGAACATTCTTTTGATTTTTTCCGTTCTTTTGGGGATTTAATGCATTTTGAAGCATCGAATTCAACACTGCAGTACCTGCAGCACCCTTGTGAGAAGGAGTAATGACCTGGATACCATCTTTTATATCAGTACCGTATGTCTTAGGCAATCGATTAGAACAAAGATCTGCAATCGTCTTCGCTATATCTTCATCGTTACGATGTATAAAAAAGAAATCGCTTGATTTTGTATCAAGATCCGGGTACTCGCCTGAATTTATTAAATGTGCATTGGTGATAATCAGACTTTCCTTTGCCTGTCGGAATATTTCCTTCAGCTTAACACAGGAGAATATATCAGATTCTATCAAATCGTTAAGAATATTTCCTGCACCGACAGAAGGAAGCTGGTCGGAGTCACCAATAAGTATTAGTCGTGCATCGGGCTTCATCGCCTTCAAAAGTGCTTCAAGTAAGAAGATATCCACCATAGAAGCTTCATCTACGATTATTACATTTTCTTCCAACAGATTTTTCTCATCGCGTCTGAACACAGGTTCATTTTCCTTAGAATAATCCATCTCAAGGAGTCGGTGGATCGTTTTTGCTTCACACTGGGTGGCTTCCGACATACGCTTTGCTGCTCGGCCTGTCGGAGCACATAAAACTATCTTGTACGCCATGTCATCGAGTATTCTCATAACGCCCTTGATAATAGTTGTCTTACCTGTACCGGGACCACCTGTGAGAATGAATACTCCGCTGTTTACAGCATTTAAGATCGCCTTTCTCTGCATTGAAGCATATTCGATACCCTCAAAATTTTCAATACGCTGAATAAATTTATCGACATCATTAAGCTCCATCTTCTGGCACATGCGATCTATATTATACAGCTTTTTTGTAACATACCGCTCTGCATCATAATACTTTTTGAGATATACGCAAGTTTTACGAGCCATCTCAACAAAAAATATTTCTCCATCGTTTTTAAGCTTCTCCAGGGTTTGTTCGACCATATCGGTATCAACTGAGAGAACTTGAGCAACCGCCGGAACAAGCTTTGAATAGGGTATATAGCAGTGACCGTTCTGTATTCCGTTGAGATTAATAAAATATTTGATACCGCTTTTTACACGGCTTTCGGTATTGTTGATACCGAGGCTCTTTGCTACCGCATCTGCTTTAGCGAAGCTGATACCGTATATTTCCTCACAAAGAATATAGGGGTCTTGCTTTATCATATCTATAGCCGCAACACCCCATTTTCGGTAGATACGCACCGAGATCATAGGACCAAAAAATTCGCGACAGAACATCATAACGGTTCTTATGCCAAACTGTGTTTTAAAGTTCTCGCCTATCTCCCTTGCTTTCTTTTCGGATATACCGTTTATCTCGGCAAGCCAATCAGGATGATTTTCAAGTACATCAAAGGTGTCCTCGCCGAATTTATCTACTATTCTGCGAGCTGTAACGGCACCGATACCCTTTACAGTTTTTGAAGAAAGATATCTGTATATAGCCTCCGTACTGGAGGGTAACTGTTTTTCGTAAAACTCGACCCTGAACTGCTTTCCGAAATTCTGATGGAGTTGCCAATTGCCGAGGGCTTTTATAATTTCACCCTCGGCTAAATATGGCATAATGCCCACTATTGTATACAGCTCAGCTTCTCCGACGGCGATATCGCAGACAGTATATCCTGTTTCTTCGTTGGTATAAACGATGTTTTCAACAGTACCTACAATTTCTACATATCCGGCGTCGTAATCCTTTTGCATATCAAGCATTGATATTATTTAAAAGTTCCTCGGTAAGATCAAGCTCTTCCCAGGGAAGATCAATATCATCTCTGCCCATATGTCCGTACGCAGCAGTCTGGCGGTAGATAGGACGACGAAGTCCAAATCTCTCGATGATCGCAGCAGGACGAAGATCTATGGATTTCTTAACAGCTTCGGCTATAGCTTCTTCATCTACCTTTGCAGTACCAAAGGTCTCTACAAGGAGAGAAACGGGATGAGCTACACCGATAGCGTATGCAATCTGTACCTCACACTTGTCTGCAAGACCTGCGTTTACAACATTCTTTGCAATGTAGCGTGCAGCATAAGCAGCACTACGGTCAACCTTAGTGGGATCTTTACCGGAGAATGCACCGCCGCCGTGACGGGAGTATCCGCCGTAGGTATCAACGATGATCTTTCGTCCTGTAAGACCTGAGTCACCCATAGGACCTCCGATAACAAATCGGCCTGTGGGATTTACGTATATCTTTGTGTTGTCGTCCATAAAGTCAGCGGGAATGGTTGCTTTGATAACCTTGTTTATCATATCCTCACGGATAGTTTCAAGAGTAACGTCATCATCGTGCTGTGTGGAGAGAACAACGGTATCAACTCTTGTGGGCTTGCCGTTTACATATTCTACCGTGACCTGAGACTTACCGTCAGGACGAAGATATGTAAGCTCACCGGATTTTCTTACATCGGTAAGCTTTCTGGCAAGCTTATGAGCAAGGGAGATAGGCATAGGCATAAGTTCGGGTGTTTCGTTTGACGCAAAGCCGAACATCATGCCCTGATCACCAGCACCTGTGTCATACTGATCAACCAGTTCGCCACTCTTAGCTTCAAGCGCCTTATCAACACCCATTGCAATATCAGGAGACTGCTTATGTATCATATTAACTATCGCACAGGTCTCCGCATCAAAGCCGTACTTTGCACGGTTGTAGCCGATATCGTTTACAACTCCGCGGATTATCTCCTGAAAATCAACCTGTGCCTTTGTGGTGATCTCACCCATAACGGTCACAACTCCTGTTGTGGTTGTTGTCTCACAGGCTACGCGGGACATAGGATCCTGACGAAGCATTTCGTCGAGTATAGCATCTGAAATGCAGTCGCACATTTTATCGGGATGTCCTTCTGTTACAGACTCGGATGTAAAATAAGTAATTATATCCTTCATTTGAAACTTCCTTTCTAAACTAAAAGCGTCTCGGGGCAAAACCCCAAGACGCCAAAGAACAATATCGCTCTCATCTCTCAGGATTTAGCACCTTGCATATGCAGGTTGCCGGGCTTCACAGGGCCAGTCCCTCCGCCGCTCTTGATAAGATATTTTATTGTCTATATTATAACAATTATTTATGAATAATACAATAATTATTTTATAACATTTATTCTGATGATATCATCGAGAGCGTTGAGCTTTTCGATGATTGTTTCGGGTATATCACCGCTGATCTCGATAACCGTATACGCGAAGTTACCCTTAGAACCGCTTGCCATATTCTCGATATTGATACCTTCGCCGGAAACTATGCCTGTAATATTCGCAATAATAGCGGGAATATTCTTATGCATTACACAAATGCGTGCGTCACCGTCATGACCGATAGAAATATTAGGATAGTTAACACTGTTTTTGATATTACCGGTCTTAAGGAAATCAACAAGCTGGTGTGCCGCCATAATCGCACAGTTATCTTCGGATTCAGCTGTAGAAGCTCCGAGGTGAGGAATTGCAACAATACCGGGAACATTGATAGTTTCCTCGGTCGGAAAATCAACGACATATCTCTTGA
>JAZNKU010000015.1:0-3388 GCA_045578685.1 Eubacteriales bacterium | reverse complement strand
CCTCGGTATGCAGATGCTCTGCAGTAAGAGCTATGAATACGGCGAATGTGAGGGTCTTGACTTTGTTCCCGGCGAGGTTGTTGATATGACTCCCGAATTACCCGAGGGCTTAAAGGTTCCCCATATCGGTTGGAATGCTCTTAAATTTGAAGGAAAAAAGAGCGAGCTTTATAAATATATAAATGAAGGCGACTGTGTTTACTTTGTACATTCCTTCTACGCCAAGGCAGACAAGGGCTGTATAACCGCAACAACAGAGTACGGCATAGAGCTTACCGCATCCATTGAGAACGGTAACGTATACGGAACACAGTTCCACCCTGAGAAAAGCGGTAAGGTAGGACTTAATATCCTTCGCGCCTTCTGCGAGATAGGAGGCAAGGTATGATAATTCTTCCCGCAATAGACTTATACGAGGGCAAGGCTGTTCGTCTTTATAAGGGCGACTATGCTCAGATGACTGTCTATTCGGATAACCCGCCCGAGTTTGCCCGTGATTTTTATAACAAGGGTGCTGTCTGGATGCATCTTGTAGACCTTGAGGGTGCAAAAGAGGGAACGACCCCTAACCTCGAGACCATCCGTGAGATAGTCAACGCCACAGGACTTAAGGTCGAGGTAGGCGGCGGTATCCGCAATATGGAAACCGTTAAGAAATATATAGATATCGGTGTTTCCCGTGTTATTTTAGGCACGGCAGCCGTTAAAGACAGAGAATTTTTACTTGAGGCGGTAAAGACCTATGGCGACAAAATCGCAGTAGGTGTTGATATCCGTGACGGCATCGTTGCAATCAAAGGCTGGACAGAGCTTAGCGGTCTTGACTGCTTTGATTTCTGTCAGGAGCTACAGGATATCGGAGTAAAGACGGTCATCTGTACCGATATTTCAAAGGACGGAGCAATGCAGGGAACCAACCTTGAGCTATACCGTCAGTTATCCGACAAATTCACTATTGACTTTGTAGCCTCCGGCGGTGTTTCCACATTGGATGACGTCAGAGCCTTAAAAGAAATAGGCGTTTACGGAGCGATCTTAGGAAAAGCCATATACACAGGCGCAGTTGACGTAGCTGATGCCGTTGATATTACAAAGGAGGCTTGAAATGATCACAAAAAGAATTATTCCTTGCCTTGACGTAAAGAACGGCAGAGTGGTAAAGGGTATAAACTTTGAGGGTTTGGGAGACGTAAACGATCCCGTAACTCTCGGCAGATATTACAGCGACAACGGCGCAGATGAGCTTGTTTTCTATGATATAACTGCATCTGCCGAAGGGCGCGCCCTTTTTACAGATATTCTTACAGAGGTAGCAAAGACAATATTCATTCCCCTGACCGTAGGCGGAGGTATAAACGAGGTCTCTGACTTTGAAAGAGTGCTTTCCTGCGGTGCGGATAAGGTAAGCGTCAATTCAGGTGCCATCCGTAATCCCGATCTTATAGGAGATGCGGCAAAGCGCTACGGAGACCAGTGTGTGGTCATCTCAATAGACGCCAAGCGTGTAGACGGCTCTTTCCGTGTCTTTGCCAAGGGCGGCAGAGAGAATACGGGAATGGAGCTTATCGAGTGGGTCAAGCGTTGTGTCGGTTCGGGTGCAGGCGAGGTAGTGCTTAACTCTATTGACACCGACGGAGTAAAAAAAGGCTTTGACCTTGAAATGCTTGAAGCAGTATGTAACGTAGTCAACGTTCCCGTTATCGCCTCGGGCGGAGCAGGCTGTAAGGAGGACTTTGTAACTCTTTTCAAAACACTTCCCAAGGTAGATGCGGGACTTGCCGCATCCATATTCCACTTCGGTGAGGTGGCTATCCCCGATCTTAAGAAAGAACTTGCCGCAAACGGCATTACAATGAGGTTATAAAATGTTAAAGATAGAAGAGCTTAAATTTGACGATAAGGGTCTTATCCCTGCAATTGTGGAGGATGCTGCAACAGGCAAGGTTGTTATGATGGCGTATATGAACGCCGAAAGCCTTAAGATATCAATGGAGGAGGGTATGACCTGCTTCTGGTCCCGCTCCAGAAAATGTCTGTGGCGTAAGGGCGAGACCTCAGGCAACCGTCAGCATATCGTATCCATCACCGCCGACTGCGATAACGACACACTGCTTGTTAAGGTCAAGATGGACGGACCCGCCTGCCATACGGGAGCATATTCCTGCTTCTTCAATCCTATGTACGAGAGCGACACCAACGCAGAGTTCTCTCTTGACTCTCTCTACGATATGCTTGTAGGCCGTAAGGAGACCAAGCCCGAGGGCTCATATACCACCTATCTCTTTGAGAAGGGTATCGACAAGATACTCAAGAAGGTAGGAGAGGAGTCCACCGAGGTCATTATCGCATCAAAAGCAAACGACAAGGCAGAAACTATCTACGAGGTCGCTGACCTTTGTTATCACGTTATGGTAATGATGGTGGAGATGGGAATTTCGGTTGATGATATCAAAAAGGAGCTTGCTTCCCGCCACGTAATAGACAAAAAGGTAAAACAGGAAAAAATGGTATAAATAATTAAACAGTCTTTGCAAGAGCAAAGGCTGTTTTTGATTATTCAACAAAAAATTACCAAATTATTGACAAATCTTATACATAGTGTTATAATTAGATTAACTAATTATATTTATTTCAACGAAAGGTTGGATGAAACTATGAGTAAACGTTTATTAGCTATGCTTCTTTGCGTTCTGATGCTTGTAGGTACGTTTCCCGTTGGCATTTTTGCCGCAGAGGTAACGGGTCTGACAGGTAACGGAACAGAGGACATTCCTTATGAGATCAGCTCGGCAGACGAGCTTGTCTTTGCCGCAGAAAGGCTGAATGCTTCCGACGGCAGCTACACGGGTAAATACTATAAGCTTACCGCAGATATAGATCTGTCGGCAGTAGATAGCTTCCCGATGATAAACAGCTTTAACGGTGTTTTTGACGGAAACGGCAAGACTATAAGGAATCTTAAAATAACAGATGCTTCCGGAGCCGTAATTACCGGCGAATACGGTATTGCATTTATACATAAGCTCTCGGGCAGGATTTCTGACCTGACTTTTGACAATGCGCTCATTCGTTCTGACGTTGACGTATCTGCCAACGGAAATTCCGGCTCGGCTGTCGTAGCAGCTGAGATATGCCAGAACGGTATTGTTTCAAGCGTTACCGTAAAGAATTCTTTGGTTGACACTCCTCTTGTTCCCAAGGTGGGCGGCATCGCCTCTATGAATGCCCGTTCTGCCCAAAAGGGTACTGTTATCGGTATCATCCGTAACTGTATCGTAGCAGACACTACTCTTATCGGAGGTCCCCGTTCGGCAGGTAACGGTTTCGGACTTATGATGGGCGGTATTGCCGGCTACAGTGCTACCAGTAACATAGAAAACTGTCTTAT
>JAZNKU010000014.1:0-2863 GCA_045578685.1 Eubacteriales bacterium | reverse complement strand
AGCCTGACCGGCACGACCACCGACGCAGACGGTACCGGCGTAGATACCCCCGGCAGTATCACCGTTTCGGGCGGCAGCCTGACCGGTACAGGCGGCTCCTTCGGCGTAGATGCCTACGACGGCATCACCGTCAAGGGCGGCAGCCTGACCGGCACAGGCGACAACTACGGCGTATGGGTCTACGGCAGCATCACTGTCGAGAGCGGAAGCCTGACCGGTACAGGCGACGACTACGGCGTATGGGGCAACGGCAGCATCACCGTCTCGGGCGGCAGCCTGAGCGGTACGGCTACGGGCTACTACGGCGTATATGCCGGCAGCACCGTCACCGTGGAGAATGACGGCAAGATCACCGCCACGGGTGACACCGCTGTATATATCTTCAACGAAACCGACTCCGGCTATTCCGTCGAGTCCGAGACGACCGACACTGCGACCGGTCTCACCACCGCGGTGCTCGTTAAGAAAACGGTATCCACCTCGCTGTTCACCGATCTGTATGCGACCGGCAACGGAAGCACCGGCAGTACTTGGATGAATGGGGAATCGTGGCATCCTCATGCCGAAAGCAACAAGATGACCGAGGTATCGGACGGCATCTACGAGATCACCTACACCAACTTGCCTGCTTCTGAAAATTATGCGTTCAAAATCATAGCGGATGGATTATGGGAGCTCAGCTGGGGCGGCACCTACACCGCAAGCGGTGAGGAATTCACCGGCATTCATAGTGCTGATAATATCGTCTTTACTGTGCTCGAAGACAATTCTACGGTGACCATCCGTGTGGATACCACCGAAACCAAAGTTGAGGGTGATCCGATAGGGATCACCGTCACGGTCACGCCTCCGTCCGGCGGTGAGACTCCCGCCGCCCCTACGTCCGGTGATGATTTCACCGGTGCCTCCTGCCTGTTATTCTCCTGCGACAATAGCGAACACGGTACCTTCGTGGCGGATTGGTTCTTTGAGGGCTATAGCCGGGCAGGCACGGTCCGGGAGGAAAACGGCGAGTTCTTCTGCGATATCACCTGGAATGTCCGCGCTTATTGGGAGGCTGCGAGCCTCTCCTTGGTGGAGTACTACGGCGTCCATACGTCGGACACAACCCTGCCCGAGACTAAGACCTTTGAGGCAAAGTGGGATCCGGCGTTGGGTAAATGGGTCTATGAGGAATCCGAGACATACGGCATCAGCTGTCAGAACACCACCACCGTCGCCTCCGTCACCGATAAGGACGGCAACCTTATCGGCAATTATGAAACCTTTGAAGAGGCTGCTGCAGCCGCAAAAGCAAACCAAAACAGTACAATTAAGTTATTAGACAACGCTGCCGGTTGTTATGTTAAAGTAGATTCTCCGTTTACTCTTGACCTGAACGGTTATACACTTGATATGGGAGACGAAAGCTTTGATATCGGTTCAGCACTTGAAGGCTATGACTGCCATCTGACTGTTACCGACACATCTGAAACGGAAACGGGAAATATTATAGGTGAGTCTTATTCAGGTTTGTTTTTTGTAGGTTATTCCGGGTCGCCCGGAAAACTTACTGTTCTTAACGGTACTGTAGAATATAATAATGAATGGGGGGGTGTTGTCAAATTAGAGAGTAAAGGCGTAGCTGAAATAAAGGGCGGCACTTTCAAAAACAATTCCGGTACTGAGATTTATATCAACAATTGGAGTGAAAACTTTGAGGGCTCAGTTGATATCAGCGGCGGTAATTTCCCCGATGGCTTTGAAATGAAGGTGTATTCATCTGATTACACAAGCACAGAAAATTATCTCGCAGATTTACTTGCAGAGGGTTATGCTTTCTATGATAAAGACGGTGCCCGGATAACCGTTGCAGACAATGCTACTGAAATCGCAGGCCCTGTTCAGGTAAAGATTAATAATGTCGCCTCCGTCACCGTCGGCGGCAATACTACCAACTACACCGATCTTGAAGAAGCATTCGAGGCGGCGGCAGGCGCGAGCGGCTCGACCCTCACCCTGCTCGACAATATTGTGCGCGACACGGCGATCACCGTTGAAAGCGGTAATTTCACCGTTGATCTGAACGGCAAGACCTGGGAATGTACGGACAACAGAGCGATTCAACTTTTGAACGATTCCAAGCTGAAGATCGACGACAGTTCCGCCGATAAGACCGGTAAGCTTTTGGTTTCATATATCAGTATGCCTACGATCTGTATGCGTGATAATGCTGAGCTTGAGATAGCCGGCGGCACCGTGGAACATGCATACGACGTAGAAGTTGTAGATATGTCTTCTTCAGGCAATATGACCTCTGCTAAGCTTCTTGTTTCCGGCGGTAAGCTGATTACAAACGGTAATACAGTCATAAACGCTTTTGGCAGCTCGATCACCGTGACCGGCGGAGTTCTGGAACATGATGACAGCTACGGCGCCAGACATATTTATTACCGTACGGGTACCGTCGATCTTTCGGGCCACCCCGATCCTTCGGGCATTGTTATTTGGAACCACCATGTTAGCGGCGACGTAACTTTAGGAGAAGATACAATAAAGCTTCCCGCCGGCTACGTTATGCTTGACGATAGCGGCAACGTACAGACGACCCTTGTGAACGGCAATTTTTATGAAGTAGGCAAGGCACCTGCCGCTGTTGATCCCGTTACCGTTATCGATCCCGAAAACGGCACGGTCACGTATACTCCCGCTGACGCCAAAGAAGGCGACAAGGTAACTCTCGTTATAACTCCCGACGAAGGATACGAGATAGATAAGGTGACCGTCACCGACAAGGACGGCAACCCTGTCCCCTTTGATGAAGATAATTCCTTTGTTATCCCCTCGGGCGGCGCGACCGTTGAGACGACCTTCAAGAAGACCG
>JAZNKU010000013.1:0-1608 GCA_045578685.1 Eubacteriales bacterium | reverse complement strand
AGGATGGTATACTCCCCTACAAAAAGAAAACGGTTTATGACCGTAAAACTTGTTTTGCAATAATCGGCAAAAAATATTATTTGTTTATCCTCTGTTTTAGTGAATAGAGAATAGTGAATAATGAATAGTGAATAAATAATAAATTAATAAATTCTACATAATAAGGAGAACAACACTATGGAACTCAAAGGAACAAAGACCGAACAGAATCTCTGGACAGCATTTGCAGGCGTGAGCCAGGCAAGAAACAAGTACACCTACTACGCGTCCAAGGCTAAGAAGGAAGGCTATGTACAGATCGCAAACATCTTTGAGGAGACCGCAAACAACGAAAAGGAGCACGCTAAGCTCTGGTTCAAGGCTCTTCACAACGACGGTATTCCCACTACCGCTGAGAACCTTCTTGACGCAGCAGAGGGCGAAAACTACGAGTGGACCGACATGTATGCAGGCTTTGCAAAGACCGCAAAGGAAGAGGGCTTCGACAAGCTTGCTTACCTCTTTGAGGCAGTAGGCAAGATCGAAAAGGAACACGAGGAAAGATATCGCAGACTCCTTGAGAACGTAAAGACCGGTAAGGTATTTGCAAGAGAAGGTAAGGTTGCTTGGGTATGCGGCAACTGCGGACACCTCCATGTAGGCGAGGGTGCTCCCGAGCTTTGCCCCGTATGTGCTCATCCTCAGGCATACTTTGAAATTAAAGCAGATAACTTCTGATAATATATCCTCCAAAAATATTATTGTATATTTGACTAAAGCGTATTCCTTCGGGAGTACGCTTTTACTATTGAAAAAAATATCGGTCTGTGGTATAATAATACTAATTATAAATATAAAGGAGTAATTGTTATGGAATATATTTGGAGAGACAGAAAAAGAACATTTTTAGGTCTTCCTCTGAGTTTTACGGTATACAGCCTTACCGAGGAGAAGCTCTTTATAGAAACAGGATTTTTTAACAAAAAGGAGGAGGAGATCAGACTCTACAGAATTATGGATCTCACCCTTAACCGCAGCTTTGGTCAGAGACTTTTCGGTGTTGGTACTATCCATTGCTGTACTGCTGATAAGTCAACTCCCGAGTTTGATATCAAGAGCATCAAGAATTCCAAAGAGATAAAGAATATGCTATCTGACATGGTTGAAGCTCAGAGAGAGGCAAAGAATATCTCTACCCGTGAGTTTATGGACGACGAGGAAGGTCACGAGCACTAATTATATATGGTTTTCAGTTCAACGATATTTCTGTGTGTCTTTTTGCCTCTTGTTCTGGCTCTCTATTACGCCATACCGGGCAAGTGGGCAAAAAACATAGTTTTACTTATATTCAGCCTTGTTTTCTACGGATGGGGCGAACCGAGGCTGCTTGTGCTGATGGTGGTGTCACTTCTGGCAAACTACCTCTTCGGCATCCTTATCCACCGCTGCCATCTTAACGGTAAAAGGGGCAGGGTATGGCTCTGGCTGTCGGTGGTCTTTAATATAGGGCTTTTGTTCTACTTTAAGTATTTCACCTTTGCCGCCGAGAGCCTTGCGGCACTTATCAAGGCAAGCTGGGTGATAAAGGAGATCGCTCTGCCTATAGGTATATCCTTCTATACCTTCCAG
>JAZNKU010000012.1:0-5808 GCA_045578685.1 Eubacteriales bacterium | reverse complement strand
TCATTCCGTCAAGGTCACCTAACGTTACCTTGCTTGCGTTAACGCTGTATGTAGGAGCCTTCTTTTCGATATTTACGTGCTCAACGTGCTTATAGCCTGTAGCGTACTCAACGATGATTGTAACTACACCGTTGTCACGGTACTGGATCTTATAGCTTTCAGCGTCCTTGATGGCTGTCTTGTTGTTGAAGCAACGAAGCAGAGGTGCCTGCTTGATCTCTGCTATGGAGTTGTATTCTCCGTAAGCTGTACGGATGATCTTGATGCCGGGGATGTTACCTACAGTTACCTGGAGACCGTTTACGTCAAATGTAGGAACGTCAACGGTAAGGGTGGTATGGATAACGTCGACGCTGCCGTCGTTGTATCTGATAAGCACGGTATAAGGACCGGGGTTAGTAAGTGTATAGCTGAAATCGTGAGTTGTGTTTGCATAAAGATCAAGCTTGTTGGCGGATGCCTGATACTTGAATGCAGTAGAAGCCTTGATCTCAGAGTAGCTGTTAAAGCTACCCTCTGCGATCCACATATCCTTATAGTTCTCTGCGTAATCCTTAACCGTGAGCTTGACACCGTAGGACTCTACATAAGGTGTGATATCGTCAACATTGATATAGAGGAAGTAGTTTGTACCGTCGTTATATCTTACCCAGAAGGTATATTCACCCATCCAGGGCAGATCGTAGGTCATAACACCGTCTGCGGTGTTCTTTGCAACGGTTGCCGCATCAAGGGTAATATTCTTCTCTGCCGCCTTGACATCAGCACCCTTGGTATAGTGACCGATAGCAAATCTGATCTCCTTGATGTCAACTATATTGCCAAGTCTTACTGTATAGTTATTTACACTGAGCACGCCGGGCTGACCCTCGGGAAGCTCAGGCTCCAGCATGGGTATCTCTCTTGTCTCGGTAGCGGAGCATACCGTACATACTCTGGTTTCGATACCAACACTATCGGTGGTGGGAGGGGTGGTCTGTATCCAGTTACCCCACTTATGACCGGTTGCGGCGATAGTGGTTGTCTTGGTATCACCACAGTTGGAACAGGTCTTAACGGTCTTGCCTGCTTCTGTACAGGTAGGAGCGGTGGTGGTTTCGTTATAGCTGTGACCGATAGCAGGGATAGCCTCGGTGTAAGCTTCACCGCAGGAGCACTTATAGGTTCTTACACCCGCCTCTGTACATGTAGCCTCCTTGGTCACGGAAGCAATATAATTGTGGGTATGAGCATCGGAGGACTTATTCCATTTAGCTGTAAATACAAGGTCCTCTGTAAGCTCATAACGAAGTGATGTATCGGTAGGATTGGTAAGGGTAATATCATACTTGGCATTATACCAGCCTGCAAAGTCATAGCCCTCTCTTACTGCAGAAGGAAGAGTGGATATAGCATCTGCATAGTAATCACCCGTGTTGATACCGTAGAGCTCTGTGCCGACAAGTGTTCCCTCGCCTGCATCAAATCCGAGAGTCCAGATGGTCTGTCCGCAGGTGGGTTCGCCGTAGTTAAGGGAGATCCAACCTGTTTGACCGTTATAGGAAATCTTACCCCACTTGCCGTCAAAGGCGGAGGTGGTAACAACGGTATCCTTGGCAAGAGAGCCGAGAGCTGTAGAATCGCCGTTTGCAGACTCACGGAATGTAAGCCAGCTTGCTGTAGTCTTGTAGCTTACTACAGAGGAAAGAGGTCCGTCGTAGTCAAGGTCGGGAGCTGCGATACCGGAATCATCTTCTGTAGTAACTGCGGTCCAATGTGCATAAAGGGTCGCAGCCGCAGCGTTGGTGGAGGAAGAAACTTTGGCACCGCCGCTTGGTGCTGTATACCAACCGTCAAAATCATAGCCTGCACGGGTAGGATTGGGAAGATAACCCATCTTCTGACCTGCGATAACCGTCTTGGAGGTGGTTTCAAGCTCACCGCCGTTGGCGTTAAAGTTTACCGTGTAAACCGTAGGCTGACCTATAGCCATAGCGTTGGCCTCTGCCGCGGTCTTTGCCAGACGGACAGAGCGGAGCATTACGTAGTCGCCGGGAACGGTGGTAACACCGTTTGCGGGATAGAAGAATCCGAACTTAAAGGTATTAAGCTGATTCTTGTAGTATGCATTTGCACCGGGATTAATGGTATACTTACCAAATCCCGCGTTGTTAAATGCGTTGTTAAAGCCGATAAAGTTATTACCGTTTATAACGTATGTGCTTCCGGAGGTAGCATAGATACTCTGGAACTGTACCGCGCTCGTGGAAGCGGAGGTAATTGCCATATCAAATACCACGTAGGGGTAGCTTGATGCATTGATGGAAGGATAAGTTACACCTGCAAGAACAGAATTGGGGTTCTTGCTGGAGGTACCCGGCAGACCGTAGCTGATGGAGACGTTAGGACCGTTGAGGATATCCCAGGTCATAAGCTGTGCACCGTTTGCGGTCTTATTCATTCTCATCTCAGCCTGATTGCCTATGAGATTGAAGGCATCGCTGCCTGCAAAATAGAGGTTGGTAAGGTCGATGTCGGGGCTGGGGATCTCAACCTCAAAGTGACCCTGAGGTGCACGGGTAGGACCTGCAGAAAGGATAACAGAGTTTACTACGCTTCTGGAGCTGCCGTCAGAGGGCTTATTTGATACTGCATAGCCGGCCTCGCCCAGCTCAACGAGAGTTGCAGAGCCGCCGCCGTCAAGGATGAAGGCGGTATTGAGGTCAAAGTCGTCTGCCAGATTCCAGTACATATCAAAGTCAAAGCCTGTGCTGAAGCTGGACTGACGGCCGTCGTTTACGATGAAGCATACACTTCCGTCATGCTTGATACCTACGATGGTGGTAGGATAGTTGTTGGTGGAGCCTGTTTCCATCTTCACTCCGTCAACAACGAAGGGCATATGACCGCCTACTGCGTTATTAACATTCTGCCAGCCCTCGGTATTTCTGTTATACTTTTCGTTTACCGCGAAATTGAGTGTAACAGAGTTTCCTACTGCAAAGGAGGAAAGCATGGAGAGAGCTGTACCGCGGGCGGTAAGGATGATGCGGTTAGCCTTCATCTCAGGGTTGGTAGCCGTAGCAGATGAGTAGATTCCTGTTACGGTACCGGTGATAGAAGCACCGTGCTTAACGGTATAGTCAGAGGTACAGTCGATAACTACCTCGTAGGCGTCAGCCAGTGCATAGTTATTGAGACATCCCTTATCTGTGTAAACAACCAAAGCGTTGTTTGCGGGAAGTCTGTTAAGTCCGTGAGGATTTACGGTAGTGCCTGTAGCATTGTTGGTTACAGACATAATAAGCTCGGGACAACCGATCATGGGGATGTTGTCGTGGGTTACACCAAAGGACCAGAACTCGCCCTCGTAGGGAGTTTCCTGCTGCATATATGCGGAGCAAACGATCTCACCGTCATATACGTTAAAGCCACGGGGGAGTGTAAGAGCCTTGGTAACAACTGCATCAGAGTAACCGCCGTAGGAAGTGCCTGAGCCTTCAACACGGGAGTGAGCACTGGACATCATCCAAAGGTCACCGTTGATAGCAGCGATGGCGGTCTTGCCCTCGCCGTTGTTAGCGTTAAAGGCAGTTACCGTATTGAGTGTCGTCTTTGCCTGATTTGCATAGTCTCTTTCGTTTGTAACATCAACATAGAGATCTGTCTGTGCAAGGTCAAACTCGATGACATTTATATTTTCAAGCTCATATTTAGACGAAGATGAAGTCTTGATGTTAGTGCTTGTAACACCGGGATAGAGAGCTTTTACCGTTCTTGAGGTCTCGCCGTCAAGCATGGGGTTGATGGTGGAGGTCTTGTCTGTTACAGATGTGGTAGTGTTGAGCTTGGGCAGATCCTCTATTTCAACAGCTCCACACTCACAGCTTCTCTGCTTTCTGCCTATGCACTCGGTGGTAGGCTGAATAGTGGTTGCCCAGCTGCCGAAGTCGTGACCGTCGGCAGGGATAGCCTCGGTATAGCTGTCACCGCAGGAGCAGGTATAGGTCGCAACACCGTCTATAGTACAGTTGGTGTCGGAGGAGGTCAGAGTATAAGAATGAACATGACCCGCCTGATCCTGCCATACTGCATAGAGAGTTACGTCTCCGGCAGGAGTATAGGATGCGCCTGCCTTAACGCTTGCCTCGGAAGCTGTAGCAGACTCTGCCCAGCCGAGGAACACGTAGCCGGAGCGGGTAGGAACAGACGCGGGAATTGCAACTGTCTCGCCTACCGTTGTTTCGATAGCAACAGGAGCGCCCTCGCCGCCGTTGGCGTCAAAGCTGATCACACAGGTGCTTACCGTCCATACTGCAACGAAGGTAGCGTCCTCGTCTACAGAATAAACGTCTGCAAGGCTGAGAGTATAGTCATACTTTTCGCAGTACCAGCCTGAGAGTGTATAGCCTGCCTTGGTAGCCAGAGGAATCTCGGACATAACGTCAGCATAGCTTTCGCCCTTGTTGATGCCGTAGGTGGTTGCACCTACCATCTCACCGCCGTTGGGGTCAAAGGTCATAGTCCAGTCCTTTACGGTGACCTTCTGAGCGTAGTTGAGAGAGATCCAGCCGGAGTATCCGTCATAGGTGGTATAGCCCCAGTTGCCGGATATCTGTGTGATCGTAACCTGTGTTCCCTTAGGCAAAGACGTAAGAGCCTCGTAGGAGGTACCGGGGCCGTCACGCATAGCAAGCCAGCTTGCGGTGGTCTCGTAAAGCTCACTTATAGAGGTCGCAGAGTCGTCACCCGAGAGGAAAAGCTCTGCTTCAAGGTTACGTCGGGAAACAAGACCCGCAAGAACCTCACCGCCTGCGGTAACGTGCTCGCCGAAGGCAGCCTTTATCTGCTCGTCGGTATAATTATCAACACCGTTGATAAGGTATGTCTTAAGGGTAAAGCTGTTACCCCAGATGTTGCCTAAGTTATAGGTAAAGCTTACCAGCGCATCGTACTGATTCTGATTAAGCTCAACGTTGTTGGAGGATACGAAGCTGTTTACGTAAAGCTCGTACTTAAGCACAGCGGAACGAAGCAGCGCATCTGCCTCAGCCTCTGTAATGCCGTTGGGATATTCGTTCTCACCGCAGGCAGTACCGTAGCCTATGGTCCACTGCTCATAATCCCAGTATGCAAACTGTGAAAAGCCCTCAAGGGACTTGATAAAGTCAATACCGTCGTTACTGATGGCATACTTGATATTATCCTGAGCAAGGAGGTAGTTCATCGAGCACCAGCCCGAAACACCGCCAAAGGTAGTGTATGCCCACTTGCCGGATATCTGGGTTACAACGATAGCATCGCCGTTCTTAAGCACCTTAACGATAGTACCGGAGGAGGAGGGCTCGCTTCTCATATTGAGGTTAGTCGCTGTTACGATATATGTACCAAGCTCCTGAGTGATGGTGGAGTCGGTTCCTGTATAAGGAGGAGTACCGTAACCGATTATGTAAGCGCTGCTAAGTGCATAGGACTTCTTCTGACACTTATTGGATGCGTTACCCTCGATGGTATAAACCTTGGAAGCATCGGAATTATAAACGATACCTACGTGGGTGGAGTCAGCTACCTGGTTGGTATTGGTACGGAAGTAGATGATATCACCACGCTTGGGCTGATATACGCCGCCGCAAGCGGGAGACAACTGCCAGTAACCGTTCTTTTGGAACCACTGCATACCGATATCACAGCTTGCGTGAGAGGTAATGGTGGTCTTGGGAATCCCTGCCTGGTTAGCACACCAGGACACGAACATATTACACCTATTCCCGGGGTTGATACCGTACCACTTGCCGAACTTGGTGTAGTTGCCGCTACCGCCGGAGGTTC
>JAZNKU010000011.1:0-2765 GCA_045578685.1 Eubacteriales bacterium | reverse complement strand
CCTTTGCGCTACCGCGAACATAGCCCATGGGCAGGCCCATGAGGTGTGCGGTGATGGCTGCGTGTGCGATACCTGCGGTGGAGGTGCCCATGAGCACCTCTGCCTCGGGATAGTTTTCTTTGATGAGCTGTGCGATGCCGGATTCGACGTCCAGTCTTACCTCGTGGTCAGACAGGGTCAGGCGGTTGTCACAGTAGATGGGGCTCTTGATGCCGCTTGCCCAGGTGAAGGGCTCGTCAGGACGAAGGAAAACGGCCTTGATCTTAAGTAAGTCTTTAGCAATTTTAGTCTTCATTTCTATTCTCCTCTCACTTATCCGATAAACTCAGCGCAGCAGCGTCTCCATGCTGCAACGGGATCGTCTGCCTTGGTGATGGGTCTGCCGACTACGATGTAGTCGCTGCCCAGTTCTTTTGCCTTTTCGGGGGTGGTAACTCTTACCTGGTCACCGATATCACCGTCTGCAAAGCGGACACCGGGAGTAACGGTGAGAAATTCACAGCCGCACTTTTCCTTTACCTTACCTGCCTCAAGGGGTGAACAAACAACGCCGTCAAGACCTGCAAGCTTTGCGTTGTGAGCATAGTGCATAACTACCTCATCGATAGGCTTGTCGATAAGAAGGTCGTTTGTCATTCTCTCCTGGCTTGTGGAGGTGAGCTGTGTTACCGCAATAAGAAGGGGACGTGTGCCGTCGGGACGGGTAAGACCTTCAAGAGCCGCCTCCATCATAGCAATGGTACCGCTGGCGTGGAGGTTACACATGTCTACGTTGAGGGCAGAGAGAACTGCCATAGACTTCTTTACTGTGTTGGGGATATCGTGGAGCTTGAGATCAAGGAATATCTTGTGTCCGCGTTCCTTTAATTTTCTTACCATATCGGCACCTGCCGCATAGTAGAGCTCCATACCTATCTTAACGTAGGGCTTTTCTTCCTTGAAGTTGTCAAGGAACTTTAATGTTGCTTCCTCTGACGAAAAGTCACAGGCAATAATAACGTCGCGTCCCATCAGTGTGCGCCTCCTATAATATCTGATAATTTTTCTATTTTATATTTTTCCATTACACGGGGAAGATCCTCGATAATATCACGGCAAGCGAAGGGGTTAACGAGGTTTGCCGCACCTACCTGTACCGCACTTGCTCCGCAGAGCATCATTTCTATTACGTCCTCGGCTGTGGTAACACCGCCCATACCGATGATCGGAATATTGACCGCCTCGTATACCTGATATACCATACGCAGAGCTACGGGCAGAATAGCAGAACCGGAAAAACCGCCCATCTTGTTTGCCACAACAGGCTTCTTGGTTCTCAGATCAACTCTCATACCGAGAAGGGTGTTGATCATACTAAGACCGTCAGCACCTGCTTCTTCGCAGGCCTTTGCTATAGAAACGATATCGGTAACGTTGGGAGAGAGCTTTATATAAACAGGCTTTGTGGTAACAGCCTTAACAGCCTTTGTTACCGCCGCTGCATTCTCACAGCTTGTACCGAAAGCCATACCGCCGTTATGAACGTTGGGACAGCTTATATTTACTTCAATGATACCCACGTCAGGCTCTTTGTCGATTTTTTCGCAGGTATAAACGTACTCGTCGATAGAAAATCCGCTTACGTTTGCTACTACCTTTTTATTGAATACCTTACGCATCTTGGGCAGCTCTTCTGAAACAACCTTTTCAACACCGGGGTTCTGAAGACCTACCGAGTTGATCATACCCATATTGCACTCTGCAATTCTGGGTGTGGGGTTGCCGAAGCGGGGATCCTTTGGGGTTCCCTTAAAGGAGAAGGAACCGAGAATATTTATATCATACAACTCAGCAAACTCATAGCCGAAGCCGAAGGTGCCGCTTGCGGGGATAATGGGATTGTCAAGCTCCCAACCGGAGAGCGTTACTTTTAAGTCCTTCATTCTTACGCCTCCTTATCCCAGAGAATTTCATCGCTTACAAGGACAGGACCTTCCTTGCAGATACGCTTATTTCCGTATATGGTCTTGCAGCTGCATCCCATACAAGCACCGAAGCCGCAGCCCATTCTTTCTTCAAAGGAGAGCTGACCCTTTTTATCGCTTGTCTTGTAGAGAGCCTTTAACATAGGCTCGGGACCGCAGGCGCAGTAGTCTGTGTATTCTATATCGCAAAGAGCATTTGTAACAAAGCCCTTTACACCCAAAGAGCCGTCAACGGTGGTAACTATAACCTTACAGCCGAGAGCCTCGAACTCTTCCTTATAAAACACCTCGGAAGCGGTGTTAAAGCCAAGGATTGCAGTCACTTCTTTGCCTTCTGCGATAAGAGCCTTGGCAAGACCGTACATAGGAGGCACGCCAACGCCGCCGCCTACCACTACAGGCTTGTCACCGCACTTTTCGGTATCAAAGCCGTTACCCAGTCCGCAGAGGATATCAAACTTCGTGCCTTCTTCCATAGCCTTCATCTTTTCGGTGCCTTTGCCCACAACCTTGTAGATTATGGTTATCTCTTTTTCATTATAGTCACAAACAGAGATAGGGCGGCGAAGATAAAGACCCTCGATGGCTATATTTATAAACTGACCGGGGTTACTGAGAGCAGAGGTGTCTCCCGCCAGACGCATAAGATATACGTCAGCGGTGAGTGCTCTGTTTTCTAATATCGTGTAAATGCCTTTTGTCATATTAAGAATCTATTGTTGAGATACAGAGAGTTGTTTCCTCAAGTACGTCAAGGAGAACTCTTACTGTATCGAGTGCGGTGAACATGGTTACATTGTT
>JAZNKU010000010.1:0-2480 GCA_045578685.1 Eubacteriales bacterium | reverse complement strand
TCGTAATGAGTTGTAAGCTGCTTCCAGCTGTCGGTAAAGAGGCTTTCAAGTGATCCTGCCATATCGGTGCCTAAGCCCTTGGGTGAGAATCCGTATCCCTTAAGCTCTATACCCATCTCAGAGGCACATCTGTAAATATCGGCAATGTATCCGTTACCGTCTGCCTGCTTAAGTGTAAGAGAGTCTTCTTTTATTTCGATATTTACACTTCTTACAAGCGTATCGTATATCTTTTTCGTCTCGTCGGCAATGCTTTCGTTGTAAAGTCCGGCAAAATGCTCCTTATAGCCTTTAAAAAAGCCTGCTGTAACATTGAGCTCTGCGGAGCTCTTATAAAAACGGTATTGCCTGTAAAGTATTGCCGCAAAGATAAATTTCTTTACGGTGTCGCTCTCTGCACTGTCATATGCACCGTAAAGCTCACAAAGCTCGTAGAGCTGTGTTGAAAGAGCTTCGAGTTCGGCTGTTCCCTTCTCCATAAGATAACGGAAGGTGCTTTGACGAAGCTCCGTGTCACCGTCATTGGGTAAGGTCTGCATAAGATCAAGCACGTTTGCAGGTAAAACACCCGTCAGTTTGATGTCCTCAAAGGTATCATAGGGAATATGTGCCGTACCTGTGGGCAATGAATAAATGATACTTATATGCTCCATCTATAACCCCAACAGCTCTGCGGCAAAGCTCATAAGCTCTTCCTTAAAGGGAGAGATAGCCTTGAGTGCCTTTTCGTAATTGTTATATTCCTTGGCTTCTTTACCGTGAACATCGCTGCCGATAACATGGGCGTTACCCTCGCAGAGCAGCTTCATCGCCTTGTGCCTTGAGATAGCTCCTCTGAAGGCTGAAGCGTTGAGCTGGCAATGATAGCCGTATTCGTAAAGCTTTTTACATTGCTTTTCATCATAGCGGTCAACATGGGCTATGAGAGGACGGACATTGTGTCTTGCACTTATATCATAAAGTGCGTTGAAGGTCCAGTCGGTCCACTTCATATTGGGCATCTCGATAAGTATGTTGTTTGTCTCACCGATACAGAGCTCACCAAGTCTCGGCTCGTCCTTTAAGTCCACCTCCAACGTGACCTCGGCACCGAGAACAAAGGTTATCTTTGACTTTGTCTCCTCGTCAAGAGCAGCCATGAGCTTGTCGTAGGCACGCTTGCGTCTGAGGAGAAAGTCCTCCACCGTATCCCGATGATGATAAAAATGAGAGCTCAGGTGGATAGCCGTTACTCCTGCCTCGACGGCACGCTTTACCATCGCCACAGAGCACTCCACAGAGTCAGAGCCGTGGTCGGCTGCCGGCAGAATATGTGAATGCATATCAACTATCATGGAAATCCACTCCTCTCACCTTTATTTTAACACATTTTAAGCAAAGTGTAAAGAGAAAAAGCAAAATTGTTTCTATAATAATGGCGCAATTATCCGAAGGATACTCTGTCCGAAACGCACGAATATATTACGCCCGATATCCTTCTCGGTGATCTCACGGCACAGCGGCAGGGTCTTGAGAAAATCCTGCTTTATAGTCTCAACCGAAGAAGAGTTGAATATCAGTTCTCCGCACTCGTAGTGCAGATATAGACTGCGGAAATCGAAGTTTGCCGTTCCTACGGTCGCGGTATCATCGTCTGATACCACAAGTTTTGAGTGAACGAAACCGGGAGTATACTCGTATACCCTTACCCCAGCCTTGATAAGCGCCTCGTAATATGAACGGGTAGTCATATGCACTAACTTCTTGTCGGGAATACCCGGAGTTATGATACGGATATCCACTCCGCTCTTTGCCGCCAGTATGAAGGCGGAAAGCATGGAATCGTCTATGATAAAATAGGGGGTCTCTATATAGACATAATGCTTGGCGTTGTTGATGATCTGCATATATACATGCTCGCAGACGTTTTCGTCGTCGGTGGGTGCGTCTGCATAGGGCAGAATGTAGCCGTCGGTATAGGTACCCTTGGGTGTACGGCGAAGATAGGAAGAAAAGTCCTCCTTAGTTTTGTTGGAGCCGCACCAAAGCTCGAGAAACATCACAGTAAAACTGTTTACCGCCTCGCCTCTGACCGATACCGCAGAGTCAAGCCAGTGACCGTAGCGTTCCTTCTCGTTTATATATTCGTCGGCAAGATTGATACCGCCGGTAAAAGCTGTCTTGCCGTCTATGACCGTTATCTTTCGGTGGTCGCGGTTGTTCTGTACCGAGGACCAGAAGGGTCTGAAGGGATTGAAAACGGTACATTTTATACCCAGTGAGGAAAGCTCCTTGGCATAATCCTCGGGTACCGTTCCCATACAGCCGAGATCATCATACATGACTCTGACCTCGACTCCCTCCTTCACCTTTCTTTTAAGTATATCAAGTATATCCAGCCATATGCGGTCGTCCGTATCTATAATGAAATATTCGAGGAAGATAAATTCCTTAGCCGACTCAAGCTCACGAAAATACAAGGGCAAAATCTCCTCACCCGG
>JAZNKU010000009.1:0-10672 GCA_045578685.1 Eubacteriales bacterium | reverse complement strand
TTCCTCTGCTGTGCGATGCTGTAGTGCATCCTCAGTTCTGGGGCTCAATGGCTTATCTTGCCATAATCTCCTCTATCGTAGCCTTTATGATGCTCAACTACGCCATAGGCATTATCGGAACGGTAAAGAACGCGTCCTTTGCCAACCTTATTACCGTAGTATCCGTCCTTGCGGGAATATTTATATTAAAGGAAAAACTTTCGCTTATCCAGCTCCTTCTGTGTGTTGTGATAATAGTAGGTGTCATCGGAGTAAACAAGTATAATAACGAAAACGGTTGACCTCGGTCAACCGTTTTATACATTAATTTCTGATTATTATCACGCTCTGCATTCCCAATATTGAATAAGCCTTCTCCGTTTGAGCTTTCGGGTATGCTTTAAGAGCGTTGGTCATGGGGTCGTTGAAGTAATAGTTTTCGCCGTCGTAGCCGCATAGGAGCATACAATGGAGCTTGCGGTTATAGCTTACCGCCCTTCCCTCCTCCGTGACCCAGCTATGCCAATTCTCCTCACTTGAGGAATCCTTCATATCCACCGTGACCCAGACTATAACAGGAATATCACGGTCGATATAATCATAACAGAGGTCGGAAAGCGACTTGCCGTAGCTGTGCTCTATAACGTATTCGTCGGTATTGATGAACTTATTAAGAGCGTTGACTATAACGGGAGAGTTACAGCCCCAGCCCTTGTCCGAGCGGGGATCTCCGCAGTATACTTTGTCGGGGTCGGGTCCCGTATTCTTCTTTGGCTTTGGAATATCGCCCATATCGAGATATTTATCTATAAAATCGTCTACCGATATGTCTATTCCGAGATATTGCAAAGCCATCACCGTACTGACCGCCTCACAGCCGTTAGGAAAATCTTCAAGCTGATTTATGTAGGGAACGTTTATATATTTTGCATCCTTTGGAACATACTCTACCCTGTTAAGGGGAGTAAGAGGCTTGTCCGATACGCCGCCGTTGTCGGTCTGCGTGGTAACGTGTGAAAATGAAGTGAGCGTCATCAGTACCAATGCTGAAAGTATTATTAACGGTATTATTTTCTTGATGATGCTCACCTCTTTTATTCGTTATTCTGCTATTTCATTTTCCTCGTGTATGCGTTTTGCACCGTACGCCTCTCTGCCGGTATCCTCGAGAACAGTACAGTTCTTAAAGAAGAAATCGTCTCCTTCTTGTACAAATTCATACTTCACCTTATACGCAGGAATAAAGCATCCTCCGTCAGCGTAGAACTGCAGGGTAATAAAATCCTCGCCTGCATCAACGATATCGGTGACCACCACACCGTCATAGGCATACTTATCGTCACAGTAGATATTCCAGAGCTCGGCTTTCTTATCCTCGGATTCTTTATCCGTATAGGTATCGTTAAGGATATCTATACCGAAGCATTTTTTTGCATAATTTCTGTATTCGTCTACGGTATTGGCATTATAGATAAAATGCAGATATCTTACCACATCCGTAAAATGCTCGTCGGTATAGGCATCTCCCATAGGCACTACGGGACTGTTAGAAAATATCACCCAATTTTCCGCCATCTTTTCTGCCATGGCGGGATAGTAATTTTCTATCTCAGACGCAAGACATCCCACGCAGGAGTGTCCTACTCCGCTGTCGGTTATACCAAAGGTATGAAATCCTTTGTCTACGTTGTAAGCAAGACTTTCGGTAACGTAAGCCTCTAACTGCAAGCCTTTATCGTTGATGAGCTTGGAGATACGGTAATCACCGAATTTAATGCTCTTAAGCTCCTTGAGAAATCCGGGCTCGTAGCCGCCGAGCTCTTCAAGGGTGGTGGTATCACCCGATAGAAAGGCTTTTGCCGCTTTGACGGTGTTCTCGTCAACATCCGTGAGCCTTGATATGTCGGCAACATCTGTAACTACGTCATTTGCCGCAAAATCTTCAAGGTTACAATGCCCTTTTTTAGGCTCAGTAAGTTCTCCTGTTTCCATATCAAAATAGACTTCAACGTTAGCTCGTCTGAAATCCTTGTTTTCAAGCTTATGGTTTATCCATACCAGACTTGTAGGCTCCTCGCCCTCTATATCGTAGTTTGACAGACTTACCGTAACATTGTACTCGGGGGCATTTCCGCCCCAGCTTTCGTAAACGGACAGCACATCACGGTCAAGTCCGTGAACCTCAAGTATATCGTCAACATCGTAATACAACTCGTGAACTACTTCACCCGTAGACATATCTATCATAAAGATATATTGGTTAGCACACTCCTCCACGCTTTCGGGAAGTCTGTGGTAGGTTATGATGGAATAGTTGTCGGATATCCACGCATCAAAGGCAGGATAACGGTATTCCATATCGGCTGCCTTGAAATCAGCGGATATATCTATTACGTCCTTATGCTTTGAGCTCTCGCCATAGCTGTATAGGATTTCAAAGCTATCGTCCTCGGTGATACGTCCTATGCTGATAACACCGTCCTTGGCAGCGACACCCCAGCCTCTGAGCTCTTCTCCGTCCATATCGTAGCAATCAGCAACCGAGTCGAAGCCTCTATAGGGTTCGGAGATATCCAACGTATATTCGGGTTCTTCTTCCTTTGTGGTACAGCCGATTATGCTTGTGCAAAGCAGAGCACATATAAGTATTATCGCTACTATCCAGTAGCCTTTTTTCTTTTTATCAGTATTTATCATATTCTCAAACCTCTCTTTGACAGCCCTTTTCTTGGGGCTGAAGCCTGTGGTGAGCTTAGGTGCGTGACGGCATAGCTTGACTATCTCAAGCATAGAGTTTCCGTAGCCGAGACGTTCCATAAGATCGGTCTTACGAAGAGCCGACTCGTCACAGGACAGCTCTGCCTCGGCTGACATCATACCGCAGGCGGCATATGCCAAGGGATTAAACCAGTGGATGGCATTGCCAAGCATAGCCAAAAGCTTGAACCAAAGGTCCCCCCGCTTATAGTGGGTAAGCTCGTGGCGAAGAATGTAGGTCATACTCTGTGCGGACATCTCTACCTTGGGCAGTACCACCTTGGGATTAAAGAATCCGTAGACCATGGGTGACACATCTGCTCTGCCCATATAGAGGGGCGGTGCTTTTTTGATATTAAGCTCTCGGCATACCGTGTCGTAGATGCTCCAAAGCTCGGGATCAGGAATATTAAGAGTAGCATCAAGTCTTTTGGCGTTTATCCTGTAACGTATAAGGGTAACCGTCACAAAGGTGACCGCGCCGATAGCCCAGACAGCAAACAAAGCTGTTATTATATGCTCTCCCGTTATCGCAAAAGCGGGCTTTTGTGCAGTCGGTGTCTGTGTGGGTGTTGTGGTTGTAGGTTCTGTCTTGTTGTCATAAGTAGGCTCGTTTACAATATCCGAGGCAGGCTCTGAAGGTGTGATCTCCTCGGGAGTATAGTTCACCTCGGGGGTATATTCCGGCTCGGGTGCAACAGGCTCGTATATCACCGCCTCCTCCTCGGGCATGACCGAGGGCAAGGTTATGACCTTTGGCAGAATGTCAAGGCTTATCGGCAGGCAAAGTCTTATGATTATAACAGACCAGATTATATATCTCGCCAAAGCCGCAAAGCGCTTCTTTATCGGCTTCTGCAATATCAGCATAAGAATTATCACCGCTGACATTGCAAGGCTTATTCCGCCTAAGGTTATTAAGAAGTTAAGCATTTTACCGCCTCCTTAAATACTAACGTTCAGTATCGATCTGCCCGTATCATCACTTATTTCAGGCTCACCTATAAGGCAGAGGTCATCTCCTTCTACCCTTACTTTATAGGTAATCTTACACGCCTTCAGGGTTCTTGCGTAGTCATTATAAAACTGAATAGTGGCTGTCTGAATATCTCCCTCGACACCGGTCTCCAAAATATCATAAACACAGTAGGATCCGCCTCTTGAGATGGAGGGTCTGTCGGTATAAATAGTACCGTCCTCGTCATATAAATATCCGTCAACGCTTACCTTTTCCTCAAGCTCTACCCCTTCTTCAAGATAGAAGCAGAGTTTCAGGTTGCATCCGAATATTTTCTGAGCCTTTTCGTTATACCCCTCGGCATCAAGCCCGGGATATTTGTAAGCAAGATATTCAAAAATTTTGCGCTTCTCGGGTGAATACCTTGCAGAATCGGAAAGACCGTAGGGCATGACGGGATAACCGTTTACCATTATCCAGTCCTCCACAAACTCAACTGCTTTGTTAGACTGAATATGGCTGTAATGACCGCAGGCATGCTCCATATAAGAGGTAAAGAAATTTTGATATACAAACGTGTGCTTTCCCTTTTCCAGTCCATCAACACCGCTCTGCAGTATCTCAACATCAAGACGGAGTCTGCCGTCGGCAATGCGGCTAATGGTATAATCTCCGAATACAAGAGTTCTGTATTCCTCATGAGAGCCCCATCCATAACCGCCGAAATCTACAATGGCATCAATATCCTTATTAAGAAATGCCTTTACCGTTTCTACCGCACTTGCATCGATCCCCTCCATACTGCTGAAATCTTTTATGTCGGTCACCGAATTTACCGCATAGAAATCTATACCTTGAGACGGATTAAGCTCGGTAAAATGTCCCTTTTCTCTGTCAAATGATGTACCCAACGACAGAGTATACTGACCGTCATCGGTTTCAAGGAAGAAATACAAGGGCTGTATAAGGGATGCCTTGGGTTGGATATCCGAAAGATATATCTTATATCCGGGAGCATAGCCGTCGGTAGCGGCGTATCCCGTAAAAATGTCAACGGGTAAAGAGTGACATTCGATAAAATTCTCAGCCGTAAGCTCCAACCGGTGAACTATCCTGCCCCCTTTAAGCTCTACCGCAGCTAAACCTTCTCTTATCTCATCGTCGGTATCGTAGCGGGGCATATCGTACCTTATAAGTGCATATTCATCGTAGATGATATGGGCATAAGCCGAGCTTTCTCCGTAGGGAGAATAATCTATAAGATAGTCACCGTTAGAGTTTGAACTATAATCAAACCTTCTGCCGTCGGTATGACGGAGGATCAGTTTTTCCCTTTCATAAGTAAGCTGCCAGTCAGGGTCGTTTGTGGCATATTCAAAAACGCTCTGAACTTCTTGTGCTTCTTCTTTTTCGGCAAGGACCATCTCTTTTTCCGTTTCGGGCGTTTCACTCGTTTGATTTGCACCAACGCCGAATCCGATAAGACCTCCCGCAAGCAAGGCGGCGATCAACGCAAGAATAACAAGGATATATCCTTTTTTTCTGTGTTTTAGCTCAACAATACTTTCAAAACGTTCCTTAACCGCCTTTTTGTTGGGATTAAAACCGGTGGTAAGCACGGGAACACCCTTACAACGCTTGACTATTTCAAGCATAGAGCTTCCGTAATCAAGGCGCTCGGTGGCGCTTCTCATTTCAAGTGCCGTTTCGTCACAGGAAAGCTCCATTTCACGGGAATGATAAACGGACGCCATATAAACAATGGGGTTAAACCAATGAATCGCATTAGCTATCAGCGATAACAACTTAATAATAAGATCATGTCTTTGGTAATGCACCAGTTCGTGACGGAGAACACATTCAAGATTATTTTCCTCAAATTCCATATCAGGCAGAACTACCTTTGGTCTGATGAAGCCGTAGAGCATAGGGGAGCGTGCTATGGAACTGACATAAAGAGAGGGGATTCTCTTAATTGATTCCGAAACACAAAGATCTATGTATCTGTTTTCTGTTTCAGCATCGGCAGGTTTTAAGCTCCTGTTAAGCATTCTGATATTAGAAATATAGTTAAATATAGTAACAGTAATAAAAACAATAGCTCCAAGCACCCAAGCAGAAAACAAAGCTGAGGCAATATGCTCGCCTGTTATCTCAAGCCCTTCATCCGACTCTGATTCATTTGCAGTGGGTACTGTTATGTTAGGAGTATTGCTGATATCAGGCATTTCACCTTGGTTGGGAAGTTGTTCCCCTGAAGGGACAGAAATGCTATCTTTAACCTCAACCTTTACTTCATCACGGGGAAGTGTGATAAGGTCAGGGAGAATGTTTGTACTTAGAGGAATACAAAGTCTGATTATAATAATAGACCATAGAATATATCTGCAGCCCGCGGTAAACCCTTTCTTTATCGGCTTTTGTAATAAAATAAGCAGAATTATAACCGCCGACATCGCAAGGCTGATTCCGCCTAAGGTAATCAAGAAATCAAGCATTTTATTCTCCCTCTATCTCTCTGCGCTTGGCATTGAGCATATCCGAAATGGATATTATATCCTCATCCGACAGCTCATCCGCCTCGATAAGTGATGCAAGCAAAGAATGTACCGAGCTTCCTGCCTTCTTTACTATACGGCTCGACTCTCCCGCAAGGTACTCGCTTTCCTCAACAGCCGCCGAGAAAAGATGAAAGTATCCGCTGCGGTCGACCTTGACAAAGCCCTTACCCTCAAGCCGTGAGAGCAGCACATGCACCGTTTGCTTGGTCCAGGCTCTCTTTTTGGTAAGGCTCTTTGTTATCTCGCTTGCCTTCATTGCTTTTTCGGCACTCCAGAGAACTCTCATTATATCAAGCTCGGAATCGGCTAATCTTTCCTTTATCATATGACACCTCCAAATGTGTAGACATTTTGTTTACACTTTCATTATACACAAGTGTCGACAGTTTGTCAACGGTTTCTGATAATATTTCCAAAAATTAAATTTTTTGCATATTGTGATTTTTTTCGCAAAAAATATTGAAATATACGCAGAATAATGGTATAATACATTGTTATCTGATATAACATAATTTAACCGAAGGGCAATGACGCTCTTCACAAAGGAGATGTAGAAATGGCACGTACTATCGGTACAGTTTCCAGAGGTGTGCGCGCACCCATCATCAGACAGGGCGACGATATCGTTGAAATCGTTACCAATTCCGTACTTGAGGCCTCCGAGGACGCAGGCTTTGAGTTTAATGACCGTGATATAGTTGCAATGACCGAGGCTATAGTTGCAAGAGCTCAGGGTAACTATGCCACCGTTGACAATATTGCAGCCGACATTAAGGCAAAGTTCGGTGATGACGCTACTATCGGTGTTATCCTTCCCATACTCAGCCGTAACAGATTTGCTATCTGCCTTCGCGGTATCGCTATGGGTGCAAAGAAGATCGTTCTTATGCTCTCTTACCCCTCCGACGAGGTAGGTAATCACCTTATCTCTCTCGACCAGGTAGACGAGAAGGGCGTTGATCCTTACAAGGATGTTCTTACACTTGAAAAATACCGTGAGCTCTTCGGCTATGAAAAGCACCGCTTCACAGGTGTTGACTATGTTGAATACTATGAGAGTCTTATCCGCGGCTGCGGTGCAGACTGTGAAATAATTTTTGCCAACAACCCCAAGGCTATTCTTGACTATACCAAGAACGTTCTCTGCTGCGATATCCACACAAGAGCACGCACCAAGAGAATTCTCAAGGCTAACGGCGGTGAGACAGTTCTCGGTCTTGACGACATCATGAACGAGTCTATCGACGGCAGCGGCTACAACGCTGACTACGGACTTCTCGGTTCCAACAAGGCTACTGAGGATCAGGTTAAGCTCTTCCCCCGTGACTGCCAGCCCGTGGTTGACGCGATCCAGGAAAAGCTCTTCAAGGCTACCGGCAAGCGCATCGAGGTTATGGTTTACGGTGACGGTGCATTTAAGGATCCCGTAGGTAAGATCTGGGAGCTTGCTGACCCCATCGTTTCTCCCGCTTACACCAGCGGTCTTGAGGGTACACCCAACGAGCTTAAGCTCAAGTACCTTGCAGACAACGACTTTTCCGATCTCTCCGGCGACGCCCTTAAGGCAGCTATCAAGGAAAGAATCGTTGAGAAGGACGGCAACCTGGTTGGTAACATGGCTTCCGAGGGTACAACCCCCCGTCAGCTCACCGACCTTATCGGTTCTCTCTGCGACCTGACCTCCGGCTCAGGCGACAAGGGTACTCCTATCGTATTTATCCAGGGTTACTTCGATAACTACACCACAGAATAATGCAGAGTGCAGAATGCAGAATTAATGAGGCATTTTGACCTTAACGGTCAAAATGCTTCTTTTTGTTTCATATGTTTGTTAAAAAACAACATTTTCGTATATCCTTGCTTTTGGGGAAAATTAGTGGTAATATGATTATAGAATAAACTATTGGAGGGTATTTATATGAAAAAGCTTATTTCAATCATGCTGTCCCTTGCACTTATTCTCCCACTTTTATGCTTCCCTGCTTCGGCAGAGGTATCAGATTGGAGCTTTCTTGCCGCAAAGTATTCATCCAGCACTCACAATATAATCGCACCGAAATCCGACGGTTATAAGATCAAGACCGAAGGCTTTATGTTCAGAGAAAATTTTGACAAAGGCATCGACGTATACACGCCGAGCTACAAAGAGTTCAACGGAGCGTTCGGAGTTTCCGCCATTGCTTCAAAAAAATCTCTGTCCCTTGAAGGTCTGTCTGTAGCTATAAACTTAAACGAATTTGATTTCACTCAGGATCACCATTACAGATCCAATCAAATATCATTTATCTGGTCGGATAAGCCTGTTACCGAGATAGCCGGAGGGCTAACCAACGGCAGCTACACTACGGGTCTTTACAGCTCGGGAAGAATGGCATCGGGTGGATTGCGTAATATAGTCTCTCCCGATACAAAGGGGCTTTGCATTACCCTGTCAAATGCCGACGGAGCAAACGTGGGCACAAAGACTGCAGCTACCGTCAGCATAATTTATTATGATGGCAGCTATACCGATCAAAACGGAAATATCGGCTATAGCTGGACCTTTACCCGCAATCCTGCCGATGGGGCAAGTCCGTTCAGCGATATAGGAATAAAAACTACTCCCTACGAAAGCATAGATCTGTCATTCGGGCTTATTATAAGCATCGTCTCCGACCCTCTGCTCGGTTACGTGATAAATATAAACGGTAAGAATTATTACGGAACGGATGCAGGCTACCGTAACAGCGATCGGTCAAACATAGATCTCAGCGCTCTTACCGATATACCTGATGGATATATTACGGTGGGTGCGGTTTCAAACGATGACAGATATCTTGACTCTCACAACTGCAGTTATACGCTGTCGAGGATAAACACCGAGCCTCCCGCAAGACTGTGGGATCATACTCCCGTCCCTCACGAGCATATCTATACCGAAAATATTATTTTCCCTACCTGTACCGAGGACGGATACACCCTTTACATTTGTTCCTGCGGTAACAAATATAAAAGGAATATCATACCCACAGCAGGTCATATACCCGGTGAGTGGGTAAATACCGATGAAAACACAAAGGTAAGATGCTGCAGCGTATGTAATATGCCTATGGATTCAATAACGACCTTCCCCGAGCCCGATATACTCGGCGGATATACCGACGTCAAGACAGATGCCTGGTATGCGGACTCGGTAAGATACGTTCTGAAAAAGGGATATATGATGGGTATGGATACCCACATCTTCTCTCCCAACACAGATCTGACACGGGAGCAGTTCGTTACGATACTTGCAAATATGGCAGACGTGGACACCGATGAATACAAAAACGAGCAGCTTATGAGCGACGTCAAGCCCTCACATTGGTTTGCCGGAGCTGTCAACTGGGCGGTAAAGGAAGGCTACGTTGCAGGTGTAAGTGAAGGCGTGTTCGGTGCAGGTCAGCCTATACAGCGCGCTGCCCTCGCAAGACTTCTCTACCTGTATGCCGAAAAAAACGGTAAAGAGACCGACGAGGTTGCCGATCTTTCCGAATATACCGATTATGACAAGGTTCAAGAATGGATGCGTGACGGTCTTGGTTGGGCGGTAAAGCACGGTATCATCACAAGTATTAAGGACGACAGCCTTACCCTTGATCCCAAGGGTATAGCCACAAGATCACAGTGTGCAAGAATGCTTATGATCTATGACAGTGTACCGGATACGGAGCTTCCCGATACACCCGAACCTGACGTTCCCACTCCCGAGCCTGACACCGATCCTCTCGGCGTGGATGAAGAAGCTCTCAAAGAATTTCTGAAAAACGGCAGTACAGAGACATATGACGAAGTATATTTCTTCGACATTCTTTCCCTTACTTTGGTATATTACGAGGGAGAAGAGCTTCTCTATGCTGAGTACGGTAACGGCAGAAATTATCCCCCTCATTTTTTCAGCTATGAGTTTGGTACGGATAAAGTATACATCCACGGTCCGGGTGAGTTTATGCCTCCTATAGAATACGGCGATGATTTGAGTCTCATCAAGCCTTATCTGAGAGTTATAGCAACTGCTGAAATGACTGCTGAAGGAATCATCAACGCTCCCGAGAAATACAAGCTTGAGCTTGATCGGATGTATATGGAGCTTACGGATCTGCTTAAAGTGTTAGATATATCAGAATAATAAAACAATAAAATATAGAAAGGTGTTGCAGTAATGCAACACCTCGTCGGCGTACTAAGTACGGTAGAGACGATTTGGCGGGAAAGTGTGAAAGGACGGTATAAACTCAATGTTTATGCCGTCCTTGAGTACTTATCAAGCTATATTGGGGGATATAATCTATATTTAACCAATATCCGTTGGCTGGAGTGGTGTTCTTGTTGCGAAGTGACGTGTAATACGCAAAAACAAACCCCTTACTATAGGGCGCAGTTTGGCGGGGGCAACTTG
>JAZNKU010000008.1:0-6921 GCA_045578685.1 Eubacteriales bacterium | reverse complement strand
CACTTTGTCTTCCTAAGACCGCTTTGGCCTCCGACTTCCCGTTACCATCGTGGGTATCAAGAACGACGGAAACGTTGTGTTTATCACAAACGACGGACGTCAGCCTGAGTTCAGTACAGGTCTTGACTTTGATATGTACTGGGATCTGGCGGATGAGTTTGACCTCAACACCGCATTCATCCTTGACGGCGGCGGCTCTGCCGAGATGGTAGTCCTTGACGAAGTACAGTATAAGGTCACGGGCAAGCCCTCTGATGGTAAGGAAAGAACTGTAGTAAACTCTGTTATCCTCTCTGTAGGCAAGTCAAGAAGCGTTGAGCCGAAGGCTGTAAAAAAGCCCTCCGAATATATCGACCTTGCTACCATCCATTTTGCGGCAAGCGAGGCAAGAGATCTTGTTCCCAATATGGGACAGCTCAAGGCTGAAACGGTTGAGGACGGTCTTAAGTTTACGGTTGATAACTACCACAACGCCGCAAATATGATCTTCTCCTTCGGACATCCCACAAAGAGCCTGAGCGTTGAGGAGTATCCCTACCTCGTTATAGATATGAAGGTGGATGCAGTATACGATTCCGCCTTTATACATATGCCTCTCTATGCCACCACAGGCAACAGATACGGCATATCAAACGATAGCTTCGTTAAGTTTATAGATGCTTACAATGACGGTCAGTTCCATAAGTATATTATCGACCTCTCCGCCTTTGAGGGAGATCTCAACACACTCAACCTCTCCTTTATGGAGGTCAACGGAATCAAGGTTCAGGACGGTGATACTGTGACCGTACATTCCTTCCGCTTTGCCCGTGATCTCGACGAGGCAAATACCCTTGCCGGCAAGGGTCAGTACAAGTCTTTTAAGGTCGATTTCTATGATATGAACGGCAAGCTTATTTCAAGTAAGCGTGTAGTTCAGGGCAGAAAGTATAACGATTTCCCCTCAAATGAGGTTGCTCCCTACATCTTCAACTGCTGGCAGTTTGAGGACGGTGAGGAGATCACCGAAACAGACGTTGTAAACATCACCGAGGACACGGCTATCTATATGAATGCCGCCACTCCCTTTAAGGACGTCAAGACGGGAGTATGGTTTACCGACGGAATTATGGAGGCGGTGAAGGAAGGCTACTTCAGCGGTATGACCGCGGACACATTCCAGCCGAGCGGCAACCTCACAAGAGCACAGTTCGTGCTTGTCCTTGCAAAGATAGACGGTGTTGATCTTACCAAATACGAAAACAAGACCACACCCTTCAAGGACGTAAAGAAGGGTGCCTGGTATGCTTCCGCTGTGGCTTGGGCGTACGAGAACGGCTATACGGGCGGTATGTCGGCTGACACATTTGGTACAAACAATAACATCACTCGTGAACAGCTTGCCCGCTTCTTCTACGTATATGCAGAGAAGAACGGAATCGACGTTACGGGCAGAGCAGATTTGTCGGCATTTACCGACCAAGCCAAGATCTCATCTTGGGCGCGTAACTGCGTAGAATGGGCAGTTGATGCAGGACTTATCTCGGGTATGAGCCCCACAACCATAGGTCCCAGAGGCAATGCTACAAGAGCACAGGCGGTGAGAATATGTGTTTCCTTTGGAAAACTCATATAAATTTAAAATTATTGAAGCTTTTTCTCCCATAAAGGGAGAAAAAGCTTCTCTTTGTTATTATACCGACAGATGATATATTTTGTTATTAATTGACAAAAATATGCAAATATATTATAATTAATGTGTAATTTGAAGAAAGAGTGATATTGAAATGAAAAGATCATTATCTGTATTTATATGCGTTGTGATGCTGATAACCAATCCTCTTCCCTTATTGACTTTTGCAGGGGAGGTCGGAGTCAGCTGTGGCGACGGGCTCACGTGGAGTTTTAATGAATCTAGCGGTGTGCTCACCGTTTCAGGTAACGGAGAGATGTGTGATTATGAGTACGGTGCTAACTACACCAACGCCGGTCCTTGGAGTGAATATTCATCCGATATTACCGAGGTCATTATCGGCGATGGTGTTACCTCTATAGGCGAGTATGCCTTCTACGGGTGTGAAAACCTTGAAGACGTTGATCTCGGCAATTCTGTTGAGAGCATAGGCAGATATGCATTCTGTGATACACAGGTGTGGTCTATATGGATGCCTTTGTCAGTCAGGTATATAGGTCCCTCGTCATTTCCTGTATCGGACTGGACTCATCTCTCTATACGGTATGGCGGTACAGAGGAGCAGTGGGAGGCTGTAAAGTTTGATTTTAACAGCTATGACCGTGCTTATACAATAATTAAATTTGTCTATGAGAACGCATACCGCGGCGGATGCGGTGACGACCTTAACTGGCGCCTTGACGGTAAAACCGGAGTGTTTGAGATCACAGGCAGCGGTGATATGTACAACTACAGCCTGTATTCCGTGGATATGCCCTGGTACGGCTACAGCATCAAGAAGATGGTGGTGGGCGATGGGGTCACAAGCATCGGTAAGGATGCATTTTTCTCCGATAGCTCCATTGAGGAGGTAGTGCTGGGTAACTCTGTTAAGTCTATAGGCTACGAGGCGTTTTATAAGTGCACTTCCCTTAAACAAATCACTCTTCCCGCATCTCTTAAGACTGTAGATGAAAGTGCCTTTGAGGGCTGCCATGCACTTGAGGAGATACACTACGGCGGTACACCTGCTCAGTGGAATAATATAAATATAGCTTCATCCAATTATCCCCTGGAAGAGGCTGTGATTCATTACAGCTATGATCCCACAGAGGGGAAGTGCGGAGATACTCTTGAATGGTCCTTTGATGAGGACAGCAGACTTCTTACTCTTACGGGAAACGGCGCGATGTACGACTATAGTACTGACGGGGCACCCTGGTCACATCTCAAACCTGTTATTAAGACCCTCTGTATAGAGAACGGCATCACTTATATAGGAGAAAATGCCTTTATGGGCTGTGATGCACTTGAGAGTGTTAAGTATATCGGAACTTCGGATGAATGGCGTGATGTTGAGGTAGGTAAATACAACGATTCTCTTGAAACTGCCGATGTGGAGAGCTGTATCGTTAAAGATTACTGCGGTGAAGATATCATATGGTATTTTAATACCTTTACCGGTGAGCTGAGTTTTGAGGGCAGCGGCATGATGCCGGATTACGAGTCCTATCCCAACCGTCCGCCCTGGAGAAAATATTCCGATTATATCCTTACCGTAAAAATAAGCGACTCGATTACCCAAATAGGCGAATATGCTTTTTACGGTCTTAATAATGTCGAGAGCATTGAACTGGGTGAGTCTGTAGAGGTAATAGGGGAAAGTGCTTTTGAGGAATGTTTCGCTTTAGAGAATGTGGATATCCCCGCATCTCTCAAAACTATTGGCGATTATGCCTTTTCTTCCTGCGAGAAGCTTGTTTCTGTCAGATTCGGAGAATCTGTGGAGTATATCGGTGAGTGTGCATTCTATGAATGTACTTCACTTGAATCGGCAGAGCTTCCCGAGTCCCTTACCTGTATAGAAGACTATGCATTTATCATGTGCAGCGCCCTTGCTTACATTAATATTCCCGATTCCGTGACCTATATCGGAGAGGATGCGGTCTACGAAACTGCATATTATAACGATGAATCAAACCGCGAGGAGGACGGAGCACTCTATATAGGCAACCATTTTATCGAAGGTCCCGAAGACTTCATCGGTACTTACAGTATAAAGGAGGGTACGCTGACTGTGGCAGGCATCCCCTTCTGGTGTGTCGAGAGTCTTGATGCAGTGTATTTCCCCGCCTCGGTGATATATATATCCGACAGTATCTTTTCGTACTGTGGACCCTTCTCCTTTATATGCCATAACGGGTCCTACGCTCATAGGTATGCAGAAGAGAAGGGTATACCCTATGATTTCAAGTGTGATCACGTATACACCGATTATCAGAGCAATAACGATGCTACCTGTGTAACGGACGGGACCGTAACAGCATACTGCGACAACGGTTGCGGTATGAGTGTTACTCTTCCCGATGAGGGCTCTGCTACAGGTATTCATGCCTACGGTGACTGGTATTATACCTTCAGACCTACCTATTTAAGCGGCGGTATAGAAGCAAGAAAATGTATTTACTGTGATGCTTACGAGAGTCGCGAGGTGGACAAGCTTACTCTTGAGCTTGATACCGATAACTTTACGTTTACCCTTAACTGTGCCGAGCATATCAAGGATATGCGTTATGCAGAGGGTGTATACAAAACTCCCTCAGAGATCAAGGCTGCCGAGGGTGACGTAGCTCTCTCAAATAAGGTAGTAGGCAATAATTCAAAGGACGGCATATTTACATACCGTATGCCCACAGGAGGTTACTATACCCTCTGGGTAAGGATGACCAACGGCGACGAGTATATCCTCCCCCTTGACCTGACCGGCATTACTCCTTACGTCAGCAGCAACGGTGTTACCATGACACTGTATGATCTCTATAACGTCAAGGATTTCTTTATAGCTAAGGGAGAATTTGACAGTTATAAGGATATAAAGGCAAATGGCTATATCGTCCGTGTTACCGAAAACAAGCTCGTCGAAAAGCAGCTCTACAGCTATACCGTAGCAGAGTCGGGTGTTCATACGGTTCTTGTCCGCTGTAAAGACGGCAAAGAATATTTCTTATATGAGGATTTGACCGTTACCGAGCCTGTATTCAGTGCCGAGGGTATGCACCTGACCGTTTCCAACCTCACCGACGTCAAGGTGATAAGAACAGCCTACGGTGAGTGGAATACGGTAAAAGAGCTTAAGGCTACCGATACTATCCGCAACTACACCGCAAAGGAGTATATCAAGGGTAGAGATTCCTTTACGCTTAATTTTGAAAACGAGGGTGTTGTTACCGTAGTGGTTGAATATAACAACGGATATAAAAAGGTGTTCTGCTATGAGGCAAAAAACACCTGAGTATTCTTATACAAAAAAGGTGTCCTCGGACACCTTTTTTGTAAGACGATTCTGTCTTTGGCTGAAAGTTTGAGTCTGTGCTATAAGATCAAAGAATTGAACAGCATCCTTCTTAAAGTGATATAGATATTACTCAGATCATCCATCGGCAAGGGATTTTCTCCCTTGCCGCATTCTATCGTATAGGCAGGCAGGTCGTATTCCTTTACGTACCAATCCTTTAAGCCTCCATAGCTTGCTGCCTCTTCGGGTTGGGTATGTGTATATCCCGAATATCTTGCAAGGGCTCTTGCGGTACGGAGCGAATTTTTCGGCTCATAGCCGTTATATCCCGAATATATCTCCTCTCCCTGTGTATGTAAAGTAAATATATATTTAAAGGGAACAAGGGCACGGATAAAGGAGCATATTGCCTTTGTCTCCGGCTCGCTTTCGGGATGCTCGCCCGAATATCGGGTAGGTGCAGGTCCGGTGATGCCAAGCTCCTTTTCTATCTTTTTATATTCCTCGAAGCCTGCGTCATAGTTGTGGTTAAGGTCTACTCCGCTGGCGTTTGCCTGGGTGCCAAGCTCAACGCCGTCGGGGTTCAGCATAGGTATCATATATATACATCTGGTTTCGTATATATAGCGGGGATCGATTCCGTATACCATATTTCTTTTTTCTGAGTGCTCGCAGAGCTCACCTGCAAATTTTATCAAAATAGCGGAGGTTATGCTTTCAAGCCCGTGGTGGGTTCCTACATATAAGAGCTTTATATCGCCTTCGCCCAACCGCAGGGCGGGTATCGGCTTACCCATGACAGTATGACCGATGGTCGTCAGCTTGAGTATAGGATACTTTTTAGCCAGAAAGGTAAGGTCGCAGAGCAGGTCTGCGTGGGTGTAAAAATCATTCATAAAATTTATCCTTTCAACAGAACAAATGTTTGACATTTGTTCTGTTATATGTTATAATATAATATATTATGAAAGGCGGTGTGATAATGCAGCCATTGAAGGAAAAAGAAAGATTGGTATATGAATATATATGCGAGTCTATAAACAAGCACGGATTCTCTCCCAGTGTCCGTGATATACAGGGGCATCTTGGTATCAAGAGCACCTCTACCGTTCACGCATATCTTGCAAAGTTAGAGGAGAAGGGCTATATCCGTAAGGAGAACGGCAAGTCAAGAACTCTGCGTATCGACACAGAGGACAGGGAAGAACGCCGTACCGTTAAGGTGCCGTTGTTAGGTAAGGTTACCGCCGGAATGCCTATACTTGCGGTAGAGAACTTTGAGGGGAACATCGAGTTTCCGACCATGAACCGTTCTTATGGTCCCAGTGAGCTTTTTGCCCTTAAGGTGAGAGGCGAGAGTATGATCGAGGCGGGCATACTTGACGGAGATATCGTTATAGTTCGCAAAGAGCCTACCGCCGATAACGGACAGATAGTGGTAGCCTTAACCGAGGATGGTGCTACAGTTAAGACCTTTTATAAGGAGGACGGACATTTCCGACTTCAGCCCGAGAACTCCACAATGGAGCCGATAATCGTGGACGAGGTCTATATTTTAGGCAGAGTTATTTCGGTACAGAGATATTATTAAAATGCAAAATTAAAAATGCAAAATGCAAAATTGATGAGATTTTTGCCACCCACAGGTGACAAAAATTCCATTTGATTAAAAGAGTTATCTATAAAACTATGTTTTATGCAATAAATGCAGTTTAAGGTTGTTGAAATTAAAAAAAGGTTTTCGACCTTAAGGAGAAAACATACCTTAATTTTGCATTTTGCATTTTGCATTTTGAATTCTTAATGTGTTATTGACAATCAATTCACGATGTAATATAATAAACACAATACATAAAAATTAAAAATACGGAGGTATTTATTATGGATAAGGTAAGAGTAGGTATTATCGGCTGTGGCGGTATCGCCAACGGCAAGCATATGCCTTCACTTAAGAAGGTTGCAGAGTGCGAAATGG
>JAZNKU010000007.1:0-3073 GCA_045578685.1 Eubacteriales bacterium | reverse complement strand
GTGTATTGCTAAATGCAAAATTTAAAAGAAGGTCTTGCGACCTTCTTTTTTGTTATTTCAATTCGAGGTATTTTAAAAGCAGAACACAGCCTTCAGCTCTGGTGGCGTTGTCACGGGGTGCAAGCTTATCACCTCTGCCGACGATAAGCTCTGTCTCAAGTGCCCATGCCATTGCATCCTTTGCCCAAGGCGAAACCTTTGCGGCATCACTGAAGGAGTCAAAACTTGCGTTTGCTTTGGGGGAGTTTTGCATCCTGTAGAGCATCGAAACAAGCTGTTCGCGGGTGACATTTTGGTTGGGATACGTGCCGTCAGACACACCCGACTCCATTGCCCAAGCTTGGTATTCGCTGTACCAGAGCTTTTCGCCCTTGTCGGCGCTTGATCCTGCAATTCTTGCAAGCACCGCCCAAGCCATGGCTCTGGTCATTGTACCGTTGGGTGAGAACTTATCCTCGCTTGTTCCTACAAACAGCCCCTTGTTATAGGCATTGTAAATGCTGTCATAGAACCAGTGTGCAGGCTTTACGTCGGTAAAGGGCAGGGTCTTTGCCACAGCCTTATGGCTGAAGGTCATTTCGTGAAGCGCAAAGAGTATATCGTCGGAGTAAAGTCCCTCCTGATAAATTTCAACCGCAATGATATTTGAGCTTTCCTTTAAGTTAAGTGCAGAAATGACCTCGGGATCCTCTATTACGATATTGTAGTATGCACCGTTTTCGCTGTAAATTCCCTTATGCGAACCGTTGCAATAGCCTGTATAAAAGCCCTCACGAAGCATAGTGCCCACCGTTGTAAGTTCAACTCCGTTTATAAAGATGCTTGCTCCGTCGTCTATGGTCATTTCAAGGACTATGCGGTCAATGTTTGCGGGATCCTTTACGTCAAAGCTGCTGCGGAAAAAGAAGTTGGGGACGTTATCTCCTTCCTCGTCACTGCCTACGGGATAATATTGACCGAGGAGTGTTTCGGGGATGATACCGTGATGATCGCCAAGCTCTCCGTTAATGGCACCAAAGGGACCCTTTGCCTCCTTCCAGCCTGTGGTATCAAAGTCTGCCTGTGCCCACTCATGTGTTCCGTTAACATAGATATCGTCAAGAGTTCCGTCCTCAAGATAGGTCCAGACATTGTCACCGTTCACCTGACCGTCAACAATATAGGGTATAAATCTTGCCTTCTTTTCGGCTTTGTTGCCTTGGGCATCGGTGACACTGTAGGTGATAACACTTTCTCTTGTGGGGTCAAGACTGCCGCTTACCTTAATTTTGTCGGTGAGGTTACCGTCGTTTATGTCATAAGCACGGGTGTTGTAAAGCAGGTTCACATCCTCGCCGGCATAATAATATACCTCTTGGGGTACGGTAAGCTGAGGAGCAGCGGTGTCTTTTTCTGTATCACGGCGGATAACGAAGAAATCTGCAATATCGTTGACATCACTTGTGGGGGTGACACGGTGTACGGTAAAGGTAAGGGACTCCGGGGTTACGTCCACCTTTGTAACATAGGGGATCTCCTCCTGCTTTAAGAAGGCGTCATATCCCAGCTCACTGTCGTTCATTTCATCAAAGGAAAAGCCTGCGGCGGGATTTTGAGTTATATAGCAGATATCTCCCTCACCCTTGAGGGTATAGCTTCCGTAGGGGTCGTCACCTACAGGAGTGTAAAGATCGGGGTCATCGATTATGGTGGCACCGTTGATCATATAGGTTCTGGTATAGATATGATCGTGTCCCGCAAGTACAGCGTCAACGCCCATCTCCGAGAATTTTATTCCGTATGCCTCACGAAGTCTTCTCCATGAGCTTGAATAAGATTCGCCTCCTGCGTAGAAGGACTGGTGGAAGGAAACTATGGTCCAGAGGGGTTCACCGTAGGTGGCGGTATACTCTGCGATGACGTTTTCCATATAGGGCACGTGGAGGTCGATATCGTCATTGTTCATATTGAGATTGATAAAGAGGACACCGTCGTGTGCGACCCAATAGTTACCGCCCTGATCACCTGCTTCGGTCAGGCTTTGGGGATAAACGTCGGTATAGGTAAAGTATTCGCTGTAAAGGGTATCGCCGTCATCGTGGTTACCAAGGACACCCATGATAGGCAGACCCCGAAGCACGTCGGGCTTTATAAATTCCTCGTACTCGGAACGGTCGTAGCAGTAATTTACGTGATCGCCTAAAGTCAGCATAAACTCAATATCATCGCCGAACCAGTTGCGAACGTGGTTAAGTGTGATATCCCAGTTATGGGTATCATACTTGGAATCTATCTGGGGGTCGCCTGCGGCAATAAAGGAGAAGCTGTTATCGCCAAAGCTGCCTGTGGAAAGTGTGTAGAGCTTTGACCAGCCGTAGGCGTCACTGCCCACACGGTAGAGATAATCGGTATCAGACTCAAGGTCTGTGATAACTCCGCGGTATGCGCCGCCTCTCTTTTTGGCTGTGGAAGCAAAACAGTCTGCGGGCATATTTCCGTCCTTGACCGCAGAGGCCTTCGCCCACTGCACTTGCTGTACCCCCGTATCCTCGGAATGCCAGGTCAGATTATAGCTTTTTTCATCCCTGCCCACGTTGACTATAACGTGTTCGCCGTTCCTGCCCTTGGGGTCAAGAAGGGATGCGGCAGACACTGCCGTCGGCAGAAGCATGGAAAAAATCAGCACGAACACCGTAAGGTATAAAAATGCGTTTTTCTTTGTTCTGTTCATGATCTTTCTCCTTTTCGGATAAATGTTTTGCTGATTTAAGTATATAATATTTCCCCTGCTTTGTCAATTAATATAGGCAATCGAAATAATATCCCCTATGACGATTGAAGAAAAACTGACCCAGTTAAGGATATGTATTTGACATTGATAGCACACGACATTAGAGTATACTGCTAAATCAGAAATTAAGAAAGCCATTCGGTTTTGCCGAATGGCTTTCTGTTTATCCGTTAGATAAATTGGAATTTGTTTATTTATGTGCGACTGCTCTTAATCTCCGATAATCAGCAACCCATGCTTCTCCATTCCAAAGAGCTTCTCTCGTTATTTTTGCAACCTCATCAAAAAGCAAAGGTTGAATGT
>JAZNKU010000006.1:0-2542 GCA_045578685.1 Eubacteriales bacterium | reverse complement strand
TGGTGCGGCGACCTTGAGTGTGAGATGAAGCTTAAAGAGCTTGCCGACGTATCCAGCCGTTGTATCCCCTTTGATGAGGAGCCTGTAGGTGACAAGTGTATCGTCTGCGGCAAGCCCGCACACAAATTAGTGTATTGGGGTAAGGCTTATTGATAATGCAGAATGCAAAATGCAAAATGCAGAATTAACGTAGATTTTTGACAGGTCAAAAATCAGATTCCATTGTAATTAATTTTTTCACTATGTGAAAGGAGATAAAAAATGAAAAAGACAAGAATACTCATCGCATTGGTTCTTTGTGTTGTAGCAGTATTTGCTCTTGCCTCCTGCGGCGGCGGTAAGGGTAACTACTCCCTCACCAAGGTTGACCTCTCCCTTGAGGATGCCTGTGCTAAGGTTACCGAGGCAGGCTGCACACCCGTAGTCGTAAGTGTTTACGACGAAAAGAACGAGGACGGCGCAGTTTTATCCGTAGGCGAGTTCACCGGCAAGGCTGACAACGGCTTCGTTACCGTTTGTGTAAACGATCTTTCCATCAAGGACAAGGTCCTCGCACAGCCTCTCGCTCCCCGTATGCTCACCAAGGACAGCTACGAAAAGGCAATCTTTGCTAAGATCTCCTCTGACGAGAGCTTAAAGAAGACCTTTGAAGCTCTCTACACCTTAAAGGATGCTGACTCTGCCTCCGAGAGAGAGGTTGAGGTTATGCATCGCTCTTATCCCATCACCAAGACCGAGGACATCTATGTGCTTGACACCGGTGTATCCGCAAAGGAGCTTGCTACAATCGCAGGCTATATCGCTGACAACACCGACTATACCGCTGAGGATATGTTCAACGACTATGTTGCTGTAGGTATCGTTCCCACCCCTGCCCAGGCTCTCAAGGCTGAGGTTCTCTCCGCTGATAATACTGAGTTCGAAGAGGTAGAGGGCGGCGTTAAGGTTACCCTCTATAACGGTGAAGCACAGGCTCTCGTTATCCCCGCAGAGATCGACGGCAAGGCTGTCGTTTCCGTTGCTGACGGTGCTATTCCCCAGTCCTGCCTCCACGCTCTTACTACCGTGAGCGGACTTAAGTACATCGAGGCTGAGGCTTGCTCCAACGCTTACGGTCTTCTCAATATAGACCTCTCCGACTCTATCCTTGAGCTGGGTAAGGACGCTTTTGAAAACGTACTTTTCACCGAGACAAACGGTGACTTCACCACCTTTGCAGGCGAAGTTCTTCTCTCCTACGCAGGCTCTGACGCCGAGGTTACCGTACCCGACGGCATCAGATTCGTAGGTGCAGAGTCCTTTATGGAAAACGCAGCTCTCACCAAGGTTACTCTTCCCGAGGGCGTTCAGTCCATCGGTGCAGCAGCCTTCAAGCTCTGCGAAAACGTAACCGAGTACAACATCCCCTCCACAACCCTTAAGGTTTGTGACGAGGCGTTCTACCGTATCAGACACATCACTACTCTTAACATTCCCGACTCTGTAGTAGAGATCGGCAACTACGCTTTCTATGAAAGCAACGATGTTGTAGAGTTCTCTCTCGGTCAGAATGTAAAGAAGATCGGCGACAACGCATTTGAGTACCTCCACCTTATAACCGCTCTTGATATTCCCGCATCCGTTGAATATCTCGGCAACGGTGCATTCCTTAAGTGTAAGGAGATCGCAACCGTTACAGGCGGCGACGGTCTTACCTTCGTTGGTACAGAGGCATTCGGTGAGGTTAAGTGGTTCGTAGAGCTCGGCGAGGACTACAACTACCTTGCAGACGGTATTCTCGTTAAGTGTAACTTAAACGAGCCCGAGATCAACCTTCCCGCAGAGGTTAAGTGTATCTCCGGTGCATTCAACGCTAAAAAGAAGGTACAGAAGGTTGTTATCAACGACGGCTGTACCGCTATCACCAAGAACTCCTTTACCGATTGCGGCAAGCTTACCGACGTAACCATACCCGCATCCGTAACCTATATCGACGATGCTGCATTCGACAAGAACAATCCCCTCCTCACATTCCATGTTGAGGCAGGCTCCGCAGCAGAGGAGTACGTTAAGGCAAATCACCTTAAGTACGACAACAATATCTGATAAAAAACTCCGCTTCGGCGGAGTTTTTTAATGCGAATTTAAATGAGGAAAAGTGTTGCATTAATGCAACACTTTTCTTTTTAGTTTAGAGTTTTGAGTTTAGAGTTATGGGTTGAAACTCCTGCGGAGTTTCAGTGGCAGCAGCGGTCGCCCTGATAGCTTCCGCCGCAGCCGTTATTGTAGGTACCGCCGCAGCCGCTGTTGCAGAGTGCAGAAAGTACGAGAAGTATGATGATCCATACCCAGATGTTTCCGTCTTCAAAAATATTGCAAAGGCAGTTCATTATTATATCCTCCGATTATTAGCGGCAACCCTTTTGGGCTGCTCTGTTATTATCTTATGACACCACACTCATTGTGTTACTAAAGAAGTTACTTTTCCGCACAGCGGAAAAACATCAGCGAAAGTAATATTTATACTTGACAAATTCATTCTAATGTGTTAGAATACAGTTGT
>JAZNKU010000005.1:0-1997 GCA_045578685.1 Eubacteriales bacterium | reverse complement strand
GATATCATCGACAAGGCTTGCGCTAAGGATGCCGAGTTCCGCTCTGATATTCTCAAAGAAACTCACAGAGTTGAAAACGGTGAGGACACAAGCTTGTTTATCAAGAACCTTGAGAACGTACAGGGTGACGAAAGAGATATTATTATTTTCTCCATCGGTTACGCTCCCGGCGAAAACGGAAAGCTGTACACTAACTTCGGCTCACTGTCACAGGAAGGCGGAGAAAACCGTCTTAACGTTGCGATAACAAGAGCTAAATCCAAGATAATCATCGTGACGAGCATCGAGCCCGAGGAGCTAAAGGTCGACAACTCCAAGAATGCCGGTCCGAAGCTGTTGCAGAAATACCTTATGTACACAAGAGCTGTGGCAAACTGTGATGATGAGGAAGTCGGAGTCATACTTTCCGAGCTTCGTCCTCCCCTGCCCAGTCCCGACGCAATGTTTACAAGCGTTGCGGCTATCGAGGTACAGATGAAGGAAAAGCTTGAAAGGCTTGGTTACACGGTTGATACCGGTCTCGGAAACGATAACAACAGAATTTCGCTCGCCATATACGACCCCGCCACTGACAAATATCTCGTCGGTGTCGAGCTTGACACGGATGCCTTTAAGGAATCCTCATCCTGCTTGGAGAGAGACGTATACAAGCCGAGATTCCTTGAAGCGCGCGGCTGGACACTGGTGCGTGTCTGGTGCAGAGACTGGTGGCTCTACCCTGCTAAGGTTATTAAGAATATAACCGCAATAGCGGAAAAGAACAAAAAAGCTAAGTAAAAGCAAATAGGCTGCGGCATTTCAGCGCAGACAAAAACAAAAAGGGTGAAGCGGATCTTCCGCTTCACCCTTACTTTATGCATTTTTAAAAAGAACGGAGCCGGCAATTGTATTGTGGGTACGGTTCAAAAAGTATAAGTTCATTTATTCAGCGCTGTGCTAAGCGTAAATTTGTCCGAAATGATATGAAAAAATATCATACCTCTATTAAAAATCCGAATACGAAAAATATTGACAACTTAACAAAGCGTAAGATATAATGAAAGCAGAAAGATGAAAGGAGTGATACCAATATGAACAGGTTTTTGAAGACGGTATTATCCGTAATTCTGTGTGCTTTCCTGCTTTTCTTTGCCACATCTTGTAGCCTTGTGGAAAAGGTGAAGGATCTTTTAAGCCAAGATACGACGAAAGGCCGCGAACCGGTTGTCGTTGAAGTACCAGAGGGATATACGGGCGGCAGCCGCTCTGCATATCCGAGGTATAATGAGGTGTATTGGTTTGAAAGCGTGGATGAAGCAATAGAAGCTATATCCCGTCTGGAAGCGCACGGAAGCACTGTATATAAATCGCCGTTGTTTAATTACTCCGAAGAAGATTACGACATCAAGGTTATGATAAAATTCAACAGGACCTACGTTGAGCCGCTAAAAGAAGGACAAAATCCTTTTGACAGTAAGGCTGAGAAGGTATACATTGATTAGTACCTATTTGATGAATATATACCGATAGACGAGCTCGTCTATACGTATGCAGAGAGTATATGTAAATTACACAACCTCGACATTTTCGTGGAAGGTGAGAATTGTAAGATTGAAAACACCGACCTTATCACTATAGATTTCGGAGCACCAGAGTACGGTCTTGATTGGCCCAAGGACGTAGCGCCCCCTGCAATGTACGTTGTACACTATCAAGGTGAAACGATATTCACTGCGGATATCAATAAGCCTGACGATGTATTACCTGACGACATAGCGACGGATATGGCGAAAACCGCCACTGTAATCGGAAATACCGATAATCCACGCGGTGTACCAACTTACGTATCCTTTTACGATTATTTAGAAGAGTATTGGTTCGAAACATATGATGAGCTTATTGATGCAATAGAAACGCTTAAATCGCACGACAGCACCATAAATCCTTCATACGTTTTTGATTGCGAAGGTATGTTATTAAATGATACACCACTCGATTGTAAATATAAGTCGGAGGCC
>JAZNKU010000004.1:0-3838 GCA_045578685.1 Eubacteriales bacterium | reverse complement strand
GTTATAACCGGGAGGATCAGTCCGCCCTGTGCCGCACCGTTCGCCGGGAACCATTGCAGCTTTACCGCAAACCCCAACAGCAGAAGCGATCCCATAATAAAGGATGGCATCGAAACGAATGCGGTAGTTATTACCATAATTACTCTGTCGATGAACTTGTTTCTGTTAAGAGCGGCTACCGAGCCTAAGATCGTTCCGGCTATAAGAGCGGAGAACGCAGCTGTAAGACCTAACTTTGCAGAAACCTTCATACCGTCGAAGATAACGTCGATAACGTCACGGCCTCTCTGCTTAAGGGAGGGACCGAAATCAAACTTAGTCACGACATCCTTAAGATAGGTGACATACTGCTCACCTACAGGCTTGTCAAGTCCGTATTTTGCCTCCAGAGCCTGCATTGCTGCCGGAGAGATGGCCTTCTCTCCCATAAAGGGTCCGCCGGGAACCAGACGGGTAACGAAGAAGGTTACGGTTATAACCACCCATACCGTCAGCAGGGCCAGCAAAACTCTCTTTAATATGTAAACTAAAGTTTTTGTGTTCATTATTTTACCACCTGATATTTTGATAATGCTTGATAAGTATATGCCTGATTTTGTCTGTCTGCATATACTTAGCATTATTATAATATATCTTTTATTAAAAATCAATATAATTTTAAACAAAAAGTAAAGCCAAAATTACAAAAAAGTGCTAAAAAGTCTTGTTTATATGACAGATTGATGAAAATGATGTTAATTTAATTCCGTTTTCACAAAATGAAGGCTAAGTTAAACAACCGTATTGAATATTGACAAGAAAAGGGTGTAATGATAAAATTATCATATACTCGGTCTTATATCCGAGATCTGAAAATAAATATCTACATATTATATAAGGAGGTGTTTTTTATGGCAAGAATAGACGATTGTCTGGGTGAATACCGTGAATGGTGTAATAAATTAGGTATAGTTACCGTATCCGATATAAACAGGCTCATAACCGAGGGTAAGGTAAATTGGCTTATAAATGTAAGCGAGATATGGCAGGAGCAGAAGATATCCGAGATAGCCCGGCAGATAAAGGATAATATAGAAAGAAAAAGGATAATCATGATATCCGGCCCCTCCTCCTCGGGTAAGACCTCTTTTGCCAACCGTCTGGCACTGCATCTCAAGGTGCTGGGTATAAGCTCCTGTGCCATAAGCCTTGACGACTATTATCTTCCCCGTGAGCGTATACCCTTGGACGAGGACGGAAAATATGATTTTGAGACCATAGAGGCTCTTGACTATGAACTTTTTAATAAAAACGTATACGATCTTATTGAGGGCAAAAGAACACAGCTGCCTATATTCGATTTCAAGACCTCCGCACCCAGAGCCGAAACAAGAGCTTTGACTCTGTCCGATGATGAGGTGATAATAGTGGAGGGTATCCACGGGCTCAACGATAAGCTGACCTGCAATATCCCCTCGGATAATAAGTACCGTATCTACTGTACCGCCCTGACGGCACTTTGCCGTGACGACGGCTCAAAGATAAGATCCCGCACCACCCGTCTGATAAGGAGACTTATACGCGACTACAACTTTCGCGGTACGGGTGTGGAGCGTACTCTTGAGCAGTGGCCCCTTGTGGAAAAGGGAGCGGAAAAATATATATTCCCCTTTACCGACTCGGCGGATATCATCTTCAACTCCTCTATATTATACGAGCATTGTATATATAAGATATATCTCAACGAGCTGCTTTTCGGTATGAGCGAGGAGCATAGCGGATATGAGAGCACGAGGGATCTGTGCTGTCTTATAAACAGCTTCAGACATATCGACCGTGAGTTTGTTCCAAAGACCTCGCTGGTCAGAGAATTTGTAGGCGGAAGCACATTGATAGAGCAATGAATAATGAATAATTAATAATTAATGAATAATTAATAATTAATAATTAAGGTTGAAAACAGTTCGCAAAACGAACTGTTTTCTATGTTTATGTTACATTTTGTTATTTGACATTTTTTGTCTGATATGATATAATTATTGTATGTTTGTATTTAATAATCATATCAAAAAAACTATTGCATTAATGCTTTTATGCGTTATGCTCATATCCGTTCTCCCTCTTGGAGCAAGTGCCGTAAATACCGATCAGGTTACGCTGAACATGACCAATCTTAAGGCAGCCACCTATCCTGCGGGCTGGTACTGGTGCGGAGGAGACCCCTACAAGAGTATATCCTACAGCGGCTGCGGAAAACAGTTCACCTGCCTGTGTAACGATTTTAACGGCTCTTATCAGTGCCACGGCTTTGCCCTTATAATGGCACAGAGAGCGATAGGCTCGCACCCCGCTATCCGTCTGGCTAACTATAAGCACGGTGCCACCGCCAACGGCTGGACGGTCTATACCTCTGTAGGTATCGGAAAATCACAGCTTTGTGCCATGGGACTTCGTCCCGGTGATATAGTCCGTGCCGCCACCACTGCTGATTATTCTGACGGACATACGGCTATCGTATGGAAGGTAGAGGGCGGCAAGGTGTATTTTGCCGAGAGCTGGGGCTCTGTTAAATGTAAGATAAACTGGGGTGCGTTCAACGGAGCGTATACCTCTATGGAGGGTATCTGTGCTTCATATACATATGTTGCTCTGGTACGGAACGGCTCTGTCCAGATAGGCACCGGAGCCTGTCCGCACAGCTATAGAGAAGGACACGAGAGCCTTCATCCCCACCGCAAATATACTACCTGTATATACTGTCAGGACACCAAGTACACGGGTGAATATGCAACGGTTTCAAGCTGCGTCTGCTGCAAGAAGGTTCACGACTACGCTCTTTCCAACGAGCAGGTGCATCCTCACAAGGAGATCAAGACCTGCCGTATGTGCGGCAGCTTTGCTTATACCGGCAAGACCGTGATAAAGGACGACTGTCCCATCTGTCAGGGAATCCCCTACGATCTTAAGATATACTTTGAAAAGGAAGGCTACTGTGTAGGCGAAAGTGTAAAGCTTGATTTTTCGGCACAGAATGCGGAGAAATACAGAGTTGTTATACGCAAGGATGGCATAAAGCTCGGTGAATATGATAATATCACCGATACCTCCCTTGTCTTTGATGCCCGTGGAGTAGGCAATTATATTGCGACAGTCACAGCCTATGCCGCAGACGGCAAGAATGTTTCGGACGATACCGAGCCGCTTTCGGTCAAGGCTCCCATAACCGATGTTACGGTTGAAGAGAATATATATTATATTACATACGGCTTACGACTTGATGAGGAGAGTGCTCTTTCCTTCTGCGAGGAGAGAGGACTTGTACTGTCTACGTATACCGATGTCTTCTTTACTGCCGCCTTTGAGACAGACAAGCTCGAAAGCGAGTATATGTCCGAAAGCCTCTATACCTATTTTCCTATTTCTCTGTCCTATTACGAGGCGGTGGATTTTGCAAGGTGTTTGGGCGGAGTGCTTGCCTCCTCTGACAGTCCCGAGACCGAGTCCGTGCTTGTAAAGCTCTGTGACGAGACCGGCTCTGACGGGATCATACTTGGCTCAAGGGACAGTGCAAGTGAGGGCGTATGGATAACCGAGGAATCGAGAGCTCTTGAGTATTTCAACTGGAATATCTCCTGTATCGGTACTCCCGACAGATATAAAAACTGTCTGTTTATGTACCCCGGCGGTACTATAACCGACAGCTATGAGATGCCTTCGGAGACTCACGGCTTTGTGGTGAAGAGCCAAACCTGCTTTGAGTATACAGACAACGGCGACGGCACCCTTACCCTCTATCTCGTAGAGGCGATAGAGAGCAGTAATCTGGAGATCCCCGCCGAGCATAACGGTATGCCGGTGG
>JAZNKU010000003.1:0-7140 GCA_045578685.1 Eubacteriales bacterium | reverse complement strand
TTATAAACGTCGGTGTCTACCCCTGCAATATTGGCAAGGATAAGCACAAACTGCTCTCTTGTTACGTTGCTGTTAGGCGAAAACACCGTTTCGCTCATACCCTTCATATAGCCCTTCTCAAGGCAGAAAAGCACCTCGTCTGCATACCAGGAGTTGCTTCTGACGTCATCAAAGCCGCCTACAGGCTCGTTTTTCGTTCCTTTGATGAACATATCCGCCTCAACTCCGCGGCGGTAGACAAGACCGCTCAGCACCTCGCCGCCTGCCGAAACAAACTCACCGAAGGCATCCTTTATCTGCTTATCGCTGTAACCGACAATACCGTTACGCAGAATGGTACGAAGTGTAAAATCCTCGCTTCTTATCCACACGTTACCGAGATTATACGTAAAGCTCACAAGGGCATCGTACTGAGCCTGTGATACCTCTATCTGATTGTTGATGAGAAACGTATCAAGATACGCCTCGTATACCTTAAGTGCCTTGACCAACAGAGCACTTGCCTCGGGCTCGGTGATACCGTTGGGGTAGTCGTTTTCACCGCAGGCTGTACCGTAACCGATAGACCATTGGCTGTAGTCCCAATACTTGTACTGATAGTAGCCTTCAAGAGACTTTAACATAGCCAGTCCTTCATCGCTCATAGTATAGACCTTGGAGGCTGTATGTACTGCGTAGTTAAGACTGACATACGCCGTCTGTCCGTTGTATATTATCCTGCCCCAATAGCCGTTTGTTATCTCAAGCACGTCCACCTTGTCACCCATATAAAGAGTACCTACCTTAGTGCTTGTCGATACGGGCTCGGAACGGACGTTAAGAGCCGTGGTATTAATAACGTATTCGCCAAGCTCCGTGGGAGCGGAAAATACCGCTAACGGAAGCATAGTCAATATAAGTAAAATACAGATTGATTTTTTCATATGATACTCCTCTCGTACCCTTAATTATACTATAAAAGCGAATAAGTGTCAACCACGCAAAAAGATAGTGTCCTAATGACACTATCTTTCAATCGTTTTTTGAGATATGGGGGGTCTTGTACCGTGGGGCGGAGGAAACATAGGTCCCTGTCCCTCGTTTATCCCCTCCTCGGCGGTTGATATATATCTCTGTGCCTGTGTAGAGAAGAGGTTATAGTATTCACCCTTAGCAGCCATAAGCTCTGCGTGATTACCCTCCTCTATAAGCTCACCCTCCTTTAAGACAAGGATCTTTGAAGCCACGGTTGCGCTGGAAAGACGGTGGGAAACGAAGATGGTGGTCTTGTCCTTACGGAGCTTGTCAAACTGGCTGAACACCTCCTGCTCGGCTATGGCGTCAAGGGATGCTGTAGGCTCGTCGAGAATAAGTATATCCGAATCGCTGTAGAAGGCTCTTGCTATAGAAAGCTTCTGCCATTGTCCGATAGAGAGCTCGATGCCGTCAGACTCAAAGTACCTCATAAGAGGTGTATCGTAACCCAAAGGAAGCTGATCGATATATTCGTCGGCATTGCTGGATTTTGCGGCTTCTACTATTTCCGCGTCGATTATTCCCTTGTCAATATCGCCAAAGGCTATGTTTTCTTTTACATTTACTGCATACTTACCGAAATCCTGAAATATGATTCCGTACATCTTATAGAGCTCTTCCACATCATACTCGCGTATATCCCGTCCGTCAAGAAGAATAACACCTTCCGTGGGATCGTAAAGTCGGGTAAGGAGCTTGATAAGAGTGGTCTTGCCCGCTCCGTTAAGACCTACCATAACAAGGGTCTCACCGGGATTGATGGTAACATTTATATTCTTAAGCACATCCCTTTTTGTTCCGGGATAACGGAAGGAAACGTTACGAAGCTCAATGGTATGTCCACAGTGACGCTTTAAGGGTGCGGGCTCGGGAAGTATCGACTTGATGGTTCTTTTCTCCTGCATAAACACGATAAGATTGTCTATAAACAGCGATCCCTCGTACACCTGAGATACCACATTCACAAGGGTGGAAACACCGCCAGATATGGCTGTAAGAGCACCTGTATAAAGCGAATAGTCACCTATCTGTCCGTTACCGCGGTATACGCTGTATGCAATATAAAAGAACAGAAATCCGTTGACCACCGAGGTAACGAGAGTCATACCTATATTCCATGCACCCTCGCCGACTATGAGCTTCTTCAGTCCCTTGAAATACCCCTTGAACACCTTGTTATATCTATCAATAAAGGTGTCCGAAAGACCAAAGAGCTTGACCTCCTTCACTAAATCCTTGTTGACCTGAACGTCCGAATAATAGCTCATCTGACGTCTGTCCTTGGAACGGTGACGCATATATTGGAAGTTCTTTTTACGGTAAACGAAGGTTATTATGGCACTGGGCACAGATATCAGTATCACGACCAGCGGAGCAAAGCTGCTGATAGCAACAAGAATAACTATATAGCTTACGATGCTGATAATGTTTGATACCAGACTGAAGGTGGAATTGAGAATATGTATCGGTCTCATTCCCGCCTCGCGGTTGGCGTTCTCCAGCTTTTCATAAAACTCGGGCATATCGTAGCGGGCAAGGTCTATCTCCTTTGCCTTACGCATTATCTTGACCTTGATGTGGTTGGTCACTACCTCACCGGATATGCCGGTTATCATGCCGCTTATAGAGTTGACCAGCTTGGTAAAGAACATATAACCGAACTGCAGAGCCATAGGTATTGCTACAACGGTTATAAGATCACGGGGCTCAAGATTACGCTCCATGGTGAAAAGTCCAGCAAGTGAGTTGAGAAGATGTGCAGATATATAAGAGCCTATAACGGGAGTTACACCGTTAAAGATCGCCATGAATATCATCACAAACAAAAGTAAGGGTCTTGCCTCCCAGACAAGTCCGAAGATATAAAACACCCTCTTGAAGAAGCCGCCCAATACCTTTTTAAGATAAGCGGGTACTTCCTTTATGCTTTTAGGCTTTTGGGGTTTGAGCTTATCGTGTGCCTCCCACGGTGGACGTCCGCCCATAGGTCCGGGTCCCATATAAAAATCACCTCTTAATTAGTTTGATATCTAATTATATCAAATTTAAGAGGTGATTTCAATATTTTTCTTAAGGATAGGCAATCAATTTACATTTAATAGTAAAAATCGTGATTTCCTATGCGGGTACAAAAGCGACGGTTATTGATTATCCATGAGTTGGTGGCTGTGCGGGGGTTGAGAAAATAGAGTGCATCCCTCACCTTTACGAAGCCGTCAAGCACAGCCTTGGCTGCCATTACACTCTCAGCTGTTGGCTCGTTATAGATACTGCCGTCTAATATAGGGCTGAACTGAACTCCGAATTTGGTATCAAAAACAACGCCCTTTACACTTGAAGGAAACTCCGTGGAAGCAGCTCTGTTCAATACAACATTACCGACAGCACATTTACCCATAAAGCTCTCTCCGCGGCTCTCCGCACTGATGATACGCGACAACCAGTGAAGATCCTCGGAGCTGTAATAGCTGTCGGCAGATCTGAGAGCCTGTCCTCCGCCTGTAACGGTAACGCTTCGGTTCTTTGGGCTCCACTCAACATCGGCAGACAGCATTTCTGCAAGCTCGGTAACGGGAGCGTACACCCTACCCTGTCTGTTACGGTTGATTCCGTCACGGGTAAGCACTCTGCCGTTGGCTATAATATAAGGCTGTCCCTGATATACGGCGGCATCAAGATCAGAACCGGTTACCGTAGCCGTCTTTGTATTGTTATTCCAACCGACGGCATATCCGTCGTACTGCTCGGCAAACTCTCTGACAGAAGCGTATGTAATACCGTTTTCAATATAAGAGTCAAGTGCTTGTCCGTTGACCGTCAAGGTGTTTGCAGTTACGGGCAGGCAGAGAGCCAAGATCAAAGTGATAATGGTGATTGGTGTGATTGTTTTCTTTATCATAAAACACCTCCTTGGGTATATGATACCATAAAAGAGGTGTCGAAAACAAATGTAATATATACCATGTAAAAGAAGCAGGCTAACCTGCTTCTTATAATATTCCTTTATACTCTTGCTGTACCTTATTATAGCTATCGAGATTGCCGATATCGTAACGCTTGCCCGGCATCTCCATGGCATAGACCGCGGATTTTTGACACAGCCATGCTACAAGGCTTCCCGGAGCATCATAGCCGCAGCCGTCATCAAGGGCTTCTCCTATACGGGAAGCGTCCTCTCTTGTATAGATATAGAAGGGTGGGCATACCCAGTGGGTGGCGGGAGTGGGGGATTTCTCGGTCATTTCAATGATACGGTCATCTTCGTCCACAGTTACCACGCCGCATTTGAGAAGCTTATTTTCATCCGCCTCATAGAAACGCATAACCGAGGATGCTTTCTTTTCCTTATAATATTCAATAAATGAACAGAGCGAGAAATCAAGGAGATTGTCGCCTGCTATTACAAGCAGCTCATCGTCTATACCGAGAGTATCTATGGCAAATTTGATATCCTTGACCGCACCGAGGCGAGTATCGTTGGTAAAGGTGTTGTCGTTGACTACCCTTACCCTATCGGGTGCCCATTTTTCAAAGTGCTCTGCAAACTTGCCGTTTGAAATAACGATATACTCATCTATCATACCCGAGCGGTCTATATCCTCTATCAGCCAATCGAGTATGGTTTTACCGCCTACCTCTAAAAGGGGCTTGGGAAAATTCTCTGTCAGGGGATAAAGTCTGGTGGCATAGCCTGCCGCTAAAATAAGACACTTCATATCGTTACCTCCGTTTTATACAGTATAACACCTATTCGTTGAATTGTCAAATATTCAGGAGATAACAGATCATTAAACCCGTTAAAAGAGGTATGAAAAAGGCGGCAAGTGTCCATTTCAGACTTCCGGTTTCCTTCTTTATTGTAAGAAGAGTGGTCGAGCAGGGGAAGTGGCATATACAGAATACAAGCACCGAAATGCATTTCGTCATATCCCAGCCGTTTGATATAAGCAGATCTTTAAGCTGACTTATGTTTCCTATATCGGCAAGCACTCCCGAGCCCGTATAACCCATTATTATAAGAGGCAGGACTATTTCGTTTGCGGGGAATCCTAAAATGAATGCTAAAAGTATAACTCCGTCAAGTCCGAAAATAAGGGCAAACGGATCTAAAAAAGCTGATATATGAGCGAGTATGCTCTGTCCCGATATATCTATATTTGCCATGAGCCATATAATCACACCGGCAGGAGCAGCAACCGCTACTGCTCTTCCCAATACAAACAATGTCCTGTCAAGAAAGGAACGTATCAGTACCTGCCCTATACGGGGCATACGGTAGGGCGGCAACTCAAGAGTAAAGGCCGATCTTTTCCCCCGAAGGAGGGTGTTTGATAACAGATAGGATATCCCCAAGGTCACAAGCACTCCGAATACTATAACTGTGCACAGCACGATCGGCGACAGCCACGGAGCAAAAAACAACCCTATGAGAGCTATAAGCATAGGAAAGCGTCCGTTACATGGAATAAAAACGTTGGTCAGTATGGCTATGAGCCGTTCCCTCGGAGAATCTATGATACGGCATCCGCAGACACCCACGGCGTTACATCCAAGACCCATGCACATGGTAAGGCTCTGCTTGCCGCAGCTGCAGGCACGGCTGAAACAGCCATCCATGTTATAAGCTATCCGCGGAAGAAAGCCGCTGTCCTCAAGAAGTGTAAATAACGGAAAAAATATCGCCATAGGCGGAAGCATAACCGCAACCACCCAGCCAAGCACCCGCCACAGCCCGTAGACCATCATTTCCCTTATAAAATCGGGGACGGATAATGCCGTAAGAAACCGATCTATATATCCTTCGGCTATATTAAATCCTCGCGATAGAAGGGCTGACGGGTAATTTGCTCCTATGACGGTAATATACAGGACGGTAAAAAGCAACAGAAGCATTATGGGTATGGCTGTATATCTGCCCGTTATAACGCGGTCTATACGCCGTGTCCTCTCCACACGCCTTTCACTTTGTATAAGTACTTCGGAGGCTATACGGTGAGATTGTTCTCCGACACGGCGTGCTATAAGCTCCTGACATTTTTCGGGGTAGTATCCTATAGCCCAAAGATATTCAAAGGCGTGTATAAACTCGGGTTCTTCGATACGCTCTCCCGAAATTATACCCAGCTTTTGTGCTCTCGTATATCGGTCATCGATCAGAGACAGAGCATATTCTATCTCTTTATCGTAATGTAAGGTAAAGCCGCGTCCAAGCTCAGAGTCAAGTGCTTTCACGACCTTCTCAAGTCCCTTTTTGCGGTTCGCCGTGGATGTAACAACAGGTATATGTAAAAGTTCGCTCAAATGCTCGATATCAACATTTACACCGTATTTCACAGCTTCATCCCAAAGATTGAGAACCAATATGACATTTGATGTCATCTCAAGTATCTGAAGCACAAGAATAAGATTCCGCTCAAGCACAGAGGCATCACAGACCGCAAGGATAACATCAGCCTCACCTGAGCTTATATACTCCCTTGCAAGCTCCTCCTCGGGGCTGCGGCTGTATAGAGAATAGGTGCCGGGCAGATCTATGATACGTATCCTTTTGTTATATATACCTCCAGCAATATCCACCGTCTTTCCCGTCCAGTTTCCGGTATGCTGCTTCATTCCCGTAAGGGAGTTGAAAAGCGTTGTTTTACCGACGTTAGGATTACCTGCAAGAGCTACCGTCTTCATCCTCACATACCTCCACCGTAACGCTTTGGGCATCCCGTTTTCTTACGGCAACAAGCGCACCTCTGATACAGTAGGCCTTCATACTTCCCCCTGAAGACAGGATGCACCGTACCTCCGAGCCGGGAATGAGACCCAGATCCATAAAGCGTTGCCTTATACTGCCGCAGTTTTTCACCTCGGTCACCAGCACTTTCTGTCCTGCACTGATATTAGATAATAACATTTTGTTCATTTCAATCACCTTGATAACAGTATATTACAGCCTTGAGATTATTGTGACAATCAAAACCACCAGCTTAGCCAGTGGTTTGCACTACCCCTATAAGGGGATATTGCCGGCCAGCGCTTGTAAGCGCATTGAACAGTCCGACACCCGCACCACTTTTTCTGCTTCCGCTAAAGCGGTTTATTATTTGCGTTTGTCTGCCGGCTCACCCGTAAACG
>JAZNKU010000002.1:0-2007 GCA_045578685.1 Eubacteriales bacterium | reverse complement strand
CCCGTGCTTGATACCTACGGTGTATCACCTATGGCTATCTCTATGACAGGTGAGGATTCCTTCTTTGGCTCTTACGTAGGCTACAACCCTGCGCAGAGCACCAACGCTATGCCCCGTAACCTTCTTACCAACTCCTCCTTCCAGAAGGAGTATTCCATGATAAGAAGCCTTAAGGCGGCAGGCACCATGAAGGACGGCGAGCTTACCGAAGACGTAAACGCAGCTTGTATCCTTGCTAAGGGCAGTGCGGCTATCCCCGAGCTCTACGGCGACGACTACTATGTATCGGTATACAAGTACCCCACCGCTACAAACGAAAGCGTATTCAGCTCTGTATATGCGGTAAGTACATATACACAGAGCATCAAGAGATGTATGCAGGTCATCAACTACATGCAGACAGATGCCGAGCTTGCAAACATCCTCCGTTACGGTGTTAAGGACGAGCATTACACCTACGACGAGGAAAACAACATTGTTACCGTTATAAGCGACGAGTACAAGATGAATCCCGAGTATTCGGGTAACATCTTCCTTACATATCAGAACACAGGCATGTCAAAGGCAGAGCTTGCTCTCTCCGCTGACAACTGGGCACTGGGTAAGCAGCAGAATCTTGATTCTGTAGCAAGCCCCTACCTCTCCTTCTCCCCCATCACCACAGAGGTTATGTTTGAGGACGAGGACACTATGACCGAGTTCGATATGACAGGCGAGGAGATCATGGCAGAGATCAAGAAGGCTTCTGACGAGGCTGAGGCAAAGCTTGCGGCTTACACAGGCACAGGCGACGCTCTTATCGAGTATATGAACACCCTCGGCAAGGAGTTCGGCGCAAACAAGGCTGTTATGGCAGCGCTGAGCAACAAGTATACCAACTCCGCATTCGCAAGATACGTAGCTTGGTATAAGGTAACCTACGATACTGCTTCGGAAGAAGCGTAAAACTGAAAGGAGAGCGATGCTCTCCTTTCAGATTGATGACAAAGTCATCAATCTGAACAGAGGCTGAGAAACGAAGGTATATTTTGTGAAATCCTTTTCGTCGGCGTACTATGTACGACAGAGAAGGATTTCGCAAAAAGCAAGGAATGGCAAGGGAAATTCGATGTTTCCCTTGCCATTATTCTTTCTGCTTGCTTTCTTTGTCATAATGATATGTTTGCTTTATTACCTGATACCTTGCGTTAGACCGAGTTTGTCAGCGCTCTGAAAGGAGAGCGATGCTCTCCTTTTTTCTTCTTGACATTATCCGTATTAAAGAGTAGAATAATGTATATAAACTTGTAAGCTCGTGAGGTAAAAATGAAAACTGTTAAAAGGATATCTGTTTTTATATTAATAATGTCACTTTTACTTACACCATCTCTTTTTCTGTCCGTTTCTGCCGTTCCGGCCATATATGCAGGAAGCAGCGGAGATCTGATATGGAGTCTCAATACGGGTACGGGTATACTGACCATAAACGGAAACGGTTATATGCGGGACTATGGTCAAAGCGATGCTCCTTGGTATACTCACAGGGCGCACATCAAGAAGATAGTCCTTGAGAGAGGAGTAAAGAATATAGGAGAATATGCCTTTTCGGGCTGTGATTCTCTTACCGAGGTAGATATGGGAAGCACGGTGATCACCGTTGACGAATACGCTTTCTTCAATTGTACTTCTCTTAAGAGTGTGGATTTATCGGATTCAGTTACTTCGCTTACCCCATATTGACATTCTTGCCAAAGTTTGAAATGTATTTAGAAGACCGTTACATTGGCTGTATCAGCAAAGAGTTTACATTCTTTGTGCCGAAGTATAACATCGACTGCAATGGGTGGCATGTAGACGGAGATTTATTTGAGTGGGATTATCAGATACTGAATAGCTCCGGTCGACCTGTGGCTAATATTACAAAGGAATTGTGGAACTGGACTGACACCTATGTAATTGATGTGCTTGACCCTCAGGATGCTCTCTGTGCCCTGATGTTAGTTCTGGCCATTGATGCAGAGAAGTGTT
>JAZNKU010000001.1:0-17633 GCA_045578685.1 Eubacteriales bacterium | reverse complement strand
ATGGATATATTCGGCTCACGCTGGAAGGATCACACCAACAGAATAAAGGAAGAATGGGAAGCCGTAGTTACTCCCGATGATACTGTAGTCATCCCCGGAGATATCTCCTGGGGTATGAACTTTGAGGAAGCCAGGGAGGATTTTCTCTTTCTTGACAGCCTTCCCGGTCAGAAGCTTATCTCCAAGGGCAATCACGACTACTGGTGGGCGACCAAAAGTAAGCAGGATGCCTTCTTTGCCGAAGCAGGCATAACCACCATAAGTCAGCTTTATAACAACGCATATAAGGTGGGCGAGTTTATGGTCTGCGGTTCCCGCGGCTGGTATAACGACGACCACAACGCCCCCAAGGACAGTGATTATCAGAAGATAGTCAACCGCGAGGTAGGGCGTATGGGGCTGAGCATCAAGGCGGCAAACGATATCGATCCGACCGCAGAAAAACTGATGTTTCTGCATTTCCCCCCCGTGTTCGGAGACTACGTCTGCGAGGAGATAGTGGACTGCCTCAAGCGTCATAATATCCGCCGCTGCTATTACGGACATATTCACGGCAAGTACGGTGTTGATCCGGTGATGAATTACAATGGTGTGGATTTTTATATCATTTCGGCGGATTATCTCAACTTCCGTCCCTTGCTAATTAATTAACAATTTGCAAATTTTACACATTTTACTTGACTTTACATTATAAATATGTAAAATGGATGTGTTACAAAGTTTTAAGAGATGAAAGGACATTGAAAACAATGGTAAAAGTAAACAACATTGAGACCAACAAGGTAGAATTAGAGTTTACTATTGATAAGGAGAGCTTCGACAAGGCTTGCAACGCTGCATACAAGAAGCAGGTAGGAAAGATCCAGATCCCCGGCTTCCGTAAGGGCAAGGCTCCCAAGTCTATGATCGAAAAGATGTACGGCACAGGCGTATTCTATGAGGATGCACTCAACGACCTTCTTCCCGAGGCTACCGAGGCGGCAGTTAAGGAAGCAGACATCAAGGTTGTAAGCGCTCCCGAGTATGATATTGATACAATCGACGAAAACGGCGTTGTAGTTAAGGCTAAGTTCTTCGTATATCCTACCGTAGAGGTTAAGGAATACAAGGGTCTCAAGGCTGAGGTTTCGGTAAAGAACATCGTTGCGGCTGACGTAAACGAGGAGCTTAAGAGAGTTCAGCAGAGAAATGCAAGAACTATCGAGGTTACCGACAGAGCAGCTAAGAAGAACGATACAGTAAACATCGACTATGCAGGCTCCGTTGACGGCGTTCTCTTTGAGGGCGGCTCCGCACAGGGTCACGACCTCAAGCTCGGCTCCGGTGCATTCATCCCCGGCTTCGAGGATCAGATCATCGGTCACAAGATCGGTGAGGAGTTCGATGTAGAGGTTACATTCCCCACCGAGTATCACGCAGCTGATCTTGCAGGCAAGGCAGCAGTATTTGCTACCAAGCTCAACTCCATCAAGGTTGAGGAGCTTCCCAAGCTTGACGATGAGTTTGCAAAGGATGTTTCCGAATTTGACACACTTGCTGAATATAAGGCAGATGTTAAGGCTAAACTCACAGAGAGAAACGACAAGGCGGCTGATGCCGAGGCAAACGAGCTTATTATGAACGCTCTTCGCGAGAACCTCGTATGCGAGGTACCCGCTCCCATGGTAGAGCGCGAGGCAGAAAACATGGTTCGTGACTACGACACCAGACTCCGTATGCAGGGCCTTGATCTCAACACCTACTTCAAGTATACCGGCCAGACTCTCGAGACTCTCCGTACTCAGTTCATGCCCGAGGCTGAAAAGCAGGTTAAGACCAGACTCGCTCTCGAGAAGATCGCTGAGCTTGAAAAGCTCGAGGCTACCGAGGAAGAGATCAACGAGGAGTTTGATAAGCTCTCCAAGGCTTACGGCGTAGAGGTAGAGAGAGTTCGTGAGCTTGTTGAGGATTCCGCTGTTGCAGACGACATCAAGGTAAACAAGGCGTTTGAACTCGTTCGCGCAGAGGCTAAGATCACCAAGAAGAAGGTTGCAGCTACCAAGAAGGCAACCGAAAAGGACACCGAAGAGAAATAATCTTTTGAATCACTTGCATCTTTGGTGCAAGTGATTCTTGTATATGTCCAAAATAAAGGACATATAGAGGTTTATAATTATATTACACTAAACAGGAGGAATAATATTATGGCATTAGTACCAACCGTCATTGAACAGACCAACAGAGGCGAGAGAGCATACGACATATACTCCAGACTTCTTAACGACCGTATCATTTTTCTTGCAGACGAAGTAAACGATGTTACCGCATCCCTTGTGGTTGCACAGCTTCTTTTCCTTGAGGCGCAGGATCCCGACAAGGATATCTGTATGTATATCAACAGCCCCGGCGGCAGCGTTTCTGCAGGTATGGCTATCTATGACACCATGAACTACATCAAGTGTGACGTATCCACCGTATGTATCGGTATGGCGGCAAGCATGGGCGCGTTCCTGCTTTCTTCCGGCGCCAAGGGCAAGCGTATAGCACTTCCCAACAGCGAGATCATGATCCACCAGCCTCTTGGCGGTATGCAGGGTCAGGCATCCGACATCAAGATCCACGCGGATCATATTCTGCGTACCAAGGCTAAGCTCAACGAGATTCTTGCTCTCAACACAGGCAAGCCCCTTGAGGTGATCGAGCGCGACACCGACCGTGATAACTTCTTAACCGCAGCCCAGGCGCTGGAGTACGGTCTTATAGACAAAGTTTTTGATAAGAGAGCGTAATTTTTAATGGCAAACGAAAACAACACTAACAATCAGGGCTACCGTTGCTCCTTCTGCGGCAGAGCGGAAAGGGATGTAATGTTCCTTATTCCTTCTCCCGTATCCAAGGGAACCTTTATCTGCAGCGACTGTGTGGATGCCTGCATGGAGCTTTTAGGCGACTATGCTCCCGAGGCGGTAAAGACCGCAGACGGCGGCAAGCTTACCTACGAGACTCTGCCCAAGCCCACCGCCATCAAGGCGACCCTTGACGAATATGTTATCGGTCAGGATGCGGCAAAGAAGGCTCTGTCTGTTGCGGTATACAATCACTATAAGCGAATACTCTCCAAGGACAAAAAGTCTGAGGACGGTGTTGAGATACAGAAGAGTAATGTTCTTCTCCTCGGTCCTACCGGTGTAGGTAAGACCTTCCTGGCTCAGAGTCTGGCAAAGACCCTGCAGGTACCCTTTGCTATCGCAGACGCTACCACCCTTACAGAGGCGGGCTATGTAGGCGAGGATGTAGAAAACATACTTCTCCGTCTTATTCAGGCGGCAGATTTTGATATCGCTCTTGCCGAGAAGGGTATCATCTATATCGACGAGATCGACAAGATCTCCCGCCGTAGCGAAAACCGTTCCATCACCCGTGACGTATCGGGAGAGGGCGTTCAGCAGGCACTTCTTAAGATCCTTGAGGGTACCGTTTCCAACGTTCCTCCTCAGGGCGGACGCAAGCATCCCAATCAGGATTTCATCCAGATCAATACCGAGAACATCCTCTTTATCTGCGGTGGTGCATTTGACGGTATCTCCGAGATAATCGAGAAGCGTAACGGCTCAGGCTCCATGGGCTTTGGCGGCGAGGTCAAGACCAAGCAGGATAAGCAGCAGACCGCTATCTACAAGGACGTACAGCCCCACGATATCATGAAATACGGACTTATCCCCGAGCTTGTGGGTCGTCTGCCCCTTATCGTAGGACTTGAGGGACTTGACCGTGAAGCTCTTGTGCGTATTTTAAAAGAGCCCAAGAACGCTCTTATCAAGCAGTACAAGAAGCTTTTTGGTATGGATAATATGGATATCGAGTTTACCGACGAGGCACTTTATAAGGTTGCAGATCTTGCTATCGAGAGAAATATCGGCGCAAGAGGTCTTCGCTCCATCATGGAGCAGATGATGCTGGACCTTATGTACGAGCTGCCCTCACAAACGGGTGTAACTAAAGTCATTGTTGACGAGAAGGTAGTTACAGGTGAGGGAAAACCCATAGTTGAATAATGCGGAATTCGGAGTGCGGAATGCGGAATTGTGGTGATTTTTGACACATAAGTGTCAAAAATTCCATTATATTACAATTTGGTAATCTGTATTTTATTATAACTTGCACAGAGTATAATATTTATACAACTAAATTAACAGCTATAACAAAACAAATAAATAATATGGAGAAAAGGGTGTCAATGACACCCTTTTCCTCATTAATTCCGCACTCTGCATTCCGCACTCCGCATTTAATTTACCACTCATACTGCGTCAGCTGTCCCTGTTCACAGAGTCCCTCAAAATCTCTTTGTCTGAATGCTTCGTATACGGCGATAGCCACGGTGTTGGAGAGGTTGAGACTGCGGAGATTTTCACGCATGGGCATACGGACACATCTTTCTCGGTTGTTGTATAATAGCTCCTCGGGCAGACCCTTGGTCTCCTTGCCGAACACAAGGAACACTCTTTCGGGGTATTTTACGTCGCTGTAGCACCGGGGCGCTTTGGTGGTGAAATAGTAAAACTCCTCGCCCCTGTTGCGTTCAAAAAAGTCGTTTATATCCTTATAGTATGTAATGTCAAGCTCGTGCCAGTAGTCAAGTCCCGCACGCTTAAGTTTTTTGTCGTCAACCTTAAAGCCCATAGGCTCAACAAGATGAAGGGAAGCTCCCGTTGCCGCACAGGTGCGGGCTATGTTGCCTGTATTCTGCGGTATCTCGGGTTCTATTAAAACTATATTGATGTTACTCATGTTATCACCTCCCGTATATGATATCACTATATGAAAATTTTTTCAATAGCCGAATCTTGAAAAAAACTTGGCTTTCTGCTATAATTAAATGAGAAAAAATACCAACGGAGGTTGATTATGATAAAACGTATCGTTTCTGTAATGCTTTTAGCGGTGATGCTTACCGTATCTCTACCCGTAGGCGTTTTTGCACAGGAGATAAGAAACGCACCTTTTATGCAAAGAGCCGGAAGCGAATATATCTATTATACGGATATATTCTACACCTATCCCTATTATCTTAAGTCTAATCCTTATCTTGATAACTATCAGGCGACAACCTCAGGTGTTATATACAACGTACTCAGCGAGTATGTTACCACCGACCAATTTGCTCAATCCGTGACCTCACAGGTGCTTGACAAGGCAACCTCTGTGGCTGATGTCATCAAATATGTGCAGAGCAATATGAACTATCAGGATTTTGTTTTTGAAAACGAGCTTGATATGGCAAACCGTCTTATGCTTCAGGCACTTAGTGAAAATGATGCCAAAAAAGGCGCAGTTGACTTTACCAAAAATTCAAGCGAGCAGATAAAGAATTTTTCATCGCTTACCAAGCTTGCATCTACCCTTGACGAGACCACCGATTCCCTTGAGGACGCAGGTCATCTGGCTGATGATATCGACTTTTATGAAGGACTTTTAGAGGTAACCTTTGACTTCTTAGGCAAGAACGCACCCCGTCTTTCCTCCAAACTTCCGGATATAAACGACGGACTTGAAGCAAAGCTTGGCAAGGTTTTTGACTCTGTAAGCACTATTGCGGATGCCTCCGAGTTTGCGGCCGCTCTTGCGGTTACCGTTATGGCGCAGGAAGCACAGCTTGAGCTTATATACGATATTCTTAACGATGCACCCAAGGACTCTATGCTTTATGCAGGTATGACAAGGCTTAAGAACCAGCTTGAGGGAGGGGCTGTTACCTTCTTTACAGAAACCTATCTTGAGGAGGCTATATATAAGAAGGTTATTGACAAGTTCACCGACGGTATCATCAAGGGTATATCAGGCGGCTTTCCTCCTATACAGATGGTAAATGTGGTTCTTGCCGTTGTGGATGTTATCAATGCGGTAGTGTTCAAGTGGATGCTCGGTGCAGACTATGATAGCTACATAGGAGCCGTGCTTCTTACCAACTACAAGGAGAGCCTTGCCCAGACTCTTGACAATATGTCGGACAGATATGCTTCTTACTTTATATCGGACGATATAGTGGCGTATTCTAACGTTTTCAACGCTTATATCACGGTGAACAAGGCGGCATACGACCTTTACTGCAAGCTTTCAACGTATAACGATACCTATAACTCCACCTACACAGCAACCTACACCTCCGTCTACGAGGATATGACCTATGAAAAGTATATATCCGAAGTAAAGGCGTACATACTTTCTATTCCCGAGGAGATAAGGGAAAAGTCAAATCACGGCACATGGACTCTCAACTCAGACGCCACTCTCAGAGAGCCTACAGATGAGATAGCTCTTGGCTACTGTTATATGCCCAAACACTTTAATGGCAACATAACTCTTTCAAGGGGAAGTTTGACAATAGATACAGGAGACAGCTTTACGATAAACGGTAACCTTAATATCACGGGTTCGGACGTTAAGCTTATAAACAACGGCGGTCTTACCGTTGACGGTAAGCTTATAATGGGTAGTGCAAACTCCTATCTTTACAATTACGGCAACCTCAATGTAGATGAAGCGGTACTGACGGGTTATGAACGTAATTCATGGGACTACCATAACCCCAAATTCTATAACTACGGCGAGGCTACGGTATACGGCGACCTCACTATGTCGGGAACGTCAAAGGCGATGCTGTTTATGACCGAGGGAGAGCCTGTACTTCGTGTTCACGGTAATATAACGGGTATTGCAAACAATTATGATGTTACAAAGGGCATGATACTTCTTTGTGGCAGTACACAGCAGAGTATTGACAGTATGTCGGTAAACAATCTTACCGTAACCAATCCCGAGGGAATCAAGTATACGGGACATATGTACGTCAAGGGCAGATACGATCTCTGCGGTAATACTCTTGACAATAACGGATATGCCACCTACCTTGAGGGTAGTGCGTCGCTTGCTCCCGCAAACGACTATAAAACCGTTCAGATAAACTGTAACCTTAACATTGAAGGAGATATTAAGGGTGTATATACCGTAGGGCAGTATATAAAGGTCACGATACCAAAGGATGTGACTTCGACGATAGAAGGAGACCTTAATATCACAGGACATATGGCAGAGCTTAATAACAACGGAGCTCTTGCCATTGTCGGAAAGCTCGTGATGGGAACTGCAGACAGTTATCTCAACAATTACGGAAAGCTTGCCGCAAATAAAGTCGAACTGAACGGATATCTACGTAATTCCTCCGATTACCATAATCCCAAATTCTATAACTACGGTGAGGCTACGGTATACGGCGACCTCGCTATGTCGGGAACGTCAAAGACGATGCTGTTTAATTCTTCCGATGATGCCATGTTTTATATCGGTGGTGATTTTGTCGGTAATAACGCTTCGGGTCTTAATAAGGGTAAGGTCATCTTTGACGGAGATGGTTTCCAGAGTATTAAGAACACAGGAAAGCTCAATGTCTTAGTGATAGAAAACGGAAGCTACGAGGGAGTAAAATTTGAGTCAAATATAGACTATACCACCCTCTTTGACCACAAGAGCAACCGTTTTACCGTAAATAATATCTCAAACGTCGACTACGACGGCGACGGTATGTATGACCGCTACGACCCCAAGCCTACGGTGAACGAAAAGGCTTCGATAATCACCCGTGATTATGATGTTATTATAGGTCATGCAGGTGAGATCGACCTTATAAGATATGCAAGCGGTATTCACGAAAACAGTAATTCTATCCGTAATGCCGAGGACCGTGTTGATATCAACGCTTCGGTCGTTGCAGAAAATACCGTAAACAATGTATATACCCGCAATATGCCCGACGGCGGTGTGTATACCTTCTGGATCAGACTTAACGACGGTACTACCTTCCTGCGTACAGTTGATATGAGCCGCATGAAGCAGAGAGTGTCTGTTGACGGTGTGCGTATCACTACCCATAACCTCTACGGTGTAAGGGATTACTTTATTGCCAAGGGTGATTTTAACAGCTACAATGAGATAAAGAATAACGGCTATATCTTCAGTGCAACTGCGGCAAAGCTGAAAGGTAATCACAGCTACACCTACACGGTATCAAACCCCGGCAGACATACCGTTCTTGTAAGATATGAGGACAGAAGCCGTCCCGACGAGGTGTTCAAGGTGGATCTCGAGGTGGTGGAGCCGATCTTTACCGTAAACGGCTTACAGATAACTATAGGCAATATTCCCGGTGTCAAGGTTATAAGAACGGCATACGGTGAGTATAATACCCCCGGCGACACAAAGAGAGCGGCGGGTGCCAGAAACTTCTCAAACAAATCGGTAATAAAGGATGCAAACGAGTATACCATCCAGTACCGTGAGGAGGGAAGGATCACAATAGTCGTAGAATACGATAACGGCTATGTAAAGGTATTCCATCATACCCTTGAGCAGAAGAAGCCTACTGTAGAACAGAACGGCAATACCGTTACCTTCGGTGATCTTGACGGACTTGTGATGATACGCTATGCAAGGGGCGAATACTCAAGTTCAAGTGAGATCAAAAAAGCCTTAGGCTCAAAAGCAATCAAGCCCGATGCTATAGCAGACGGCAAGATAAGCATTGCACTTGAAGCGGGAACATATACATTCTGTGTACAGTATGATGACGATTCTTATAACTATTACAGGATAACGGTCGAATAACAGTATATTATGTACCTATAAAAAGCAGGGACTTGTCCCTGCTTTTTATAAACCCCTTTACATTTGTGTTCGACTGTGATATAATAATTTAATATTAAATAACGAAAGAGAGAAAGAAATTGGGTATTTTCAGTTCTTTATTCGGAAGCTACAGCCAGCGCCAGATAAAAAAGATCACCGCAACGGTTGATAAGATCGAGGCAATGGCGGATAAATATTCTAAAATGACAGACGAGGAGCTTAAGACACAGACTCCCGCTCTCAAGGCAAGACTTGAAGCGGGTGAGACTCTTGACGATATTCTCCCCGAGGCTTTTGCCACGGTACGAGAGGCTTGTGCCCGTGTTCTTGACAAGAGACCCTTCCGCGTACAGCTCATGGGCGGTATCATACTCCATCAGGGCCGTATTGCGGAAATGAAAACAGGTGAGGGTAAGACCATCGTTGCAACCCTGCCTGCATATCTTAACGCCCTTAACGGCAAGGGTGTTCATATCGTTACGGTAAACGAATACCTTGCGCGTCTTGGTGCTGAGGAGATGGGTCGTGTTTATGTGTTCCTCGGACTGAGCGTCGGTCTTATCTGCCACGGACAGTCGCAGCGCGAAAAGCAGGAGGCTTACAACGCCGACATCACCTACGGTACCAACAACGAGTACGGCTTCGACTATCTGCGTGACAATATGGTGCTTTACAAGGAGCAGAAGATGCAGCGCAGCCACACCTTTGCCATCGTTGACGAGGTGGACTCTATTCTTATCGACGAAGCGAGAACTCCTCTTATCATTTCGGGTGAGGGACAGAAGTCTACCGAGCTTTATGACCGCACAGAGACCCTTGTTGCAAGACTTCGTCAGTACCGTATCAAGGAGCTTGATTCCAAGCAGCAGAACGACGATATTGATGCAGACTATATCGTAGACGAGAAGGCAAAGAGTGTTGTTCTTACCGCCTCGGGTATTGCAAAGGCTGAGGAATATTTCGGTATAGAAAACCTGTCGGATGCAGAGAACTCTCTTATCTCCCACCATATTCATCAGGCTATCCGTGCTCACGGTATTATGCACCGTGATGTTGACTACGTGGTCAAGGACGGCGAGGTGCTTATAGTTGACTCCTTTACAGGCCGTATCATGCCCGGCAGACGCTATTCTGACGGTCTGCATCAGGCAATCGAGGCAAAGGAGCATGTTAAGGTAGAAAAGGAGAACAAAACTCTTGCTACAATCACCTTCCAGAACTTCTTCCGTCTTTACGAAAAGCTCTCGGGTATGACGGGTACAGCTCTTACCGAAGAGGTGGAGTTCAGAGAGATATACAACCTCGACTGCGTTGAGATCCCCACCAACAAGCCCATGATCCGAGAAGATCACGACGATGTCGTTTATAAGACTACCGCGGCAAAGAACGCAGCTATCGTCCGTCAGGTCATCGCCTGTCACGAAAAGGGACAGCCCGTGCTTGTAGGTACTGTTTCTATTGACAAATCAGAGGAGATCTCCAGACTTCTCAAGCGTGAGGGTATAGAGCACACCGTTCTTAACGCCAAGAACAACGAAAAGGAAGCTGAGATCGTAGCATGTGCAGGTAAGCTCGGCACCGTTACCATATCCACCAATATGGCGGGTCGTGGTACCGATATCATGCTGGGCGGTAACCCCGAGTTCATGGCTAAGCAGGAGATGCGTAAGCAGGGCTATGAGGAGGATGTTATCGGTCTTGCCGTAGGCTCATCCACCGATGTGAGCGAGGAGGTCCTTGCCGCAAGAGTGGTATATAAGGAATTATTTAAGAAATATAAAGAGGAGATCGCTCCCGAAGCAAAGAAGGTATGCGATGCAGGAGGCCTGTTTATCGTAGGTACAGAGCGTCACGAGAGCCGCCGTATCGACAACCAGCTCAGAGGCCGTGCAGGCCGTCAGGGTGACCCCGGTGAGTCCCGCTTCTATCTGTCTCTCCAGGACGATCTTATGAGACTCTTCGGCAGCGAAAGAGTGTTCAATGCGGTTGAGCGTATCGGTCTTCCCGACGATCAGCCCATACAGGCGGGTATACTCAGTAACTCTATTGAGAACGCTCAGAAGCAGCTTGAGGGTAACAACTTTGAAAGACGTAAGTATGTCCTCAGCTACGACGATGTTATGAATCAGCAGCGTAAGGTCATCTACGCTCAGCGTGACGATGTTCTTGACGGTGTTGACCTCAAGGACCGTATCACCAAGATGATAAGGGATGTCATCGAGGCTGTGGTAGGCGGCTGTGCGCCTCATCCCGATGATGAAGAGGGCGTATGGAACCTCGACCCCATCAAGCAGTCCTTTGGAGGTCTCTTCCTTGAGGAGGGAGAGTTTGACTACTCCGAGGAGGAGCTCAAGAGCCTTGATGCAAACGAGATTACCGAAAAACTTTATAACAATGCCATGGAGCTCTATGCCGAGAAGGAAGAACTGTTTGGTTCGGAGCAGATGCGTGAGATCGAGCGTGTTATCCTGCTTCGCCGCGTAGATATCAACTGGATGGATCAGCTTGATGCCATGGACGAGCTCAAGGGCAGCATCGGTCTTCACGCCTATGCACAGCGTGATCCCATATCCATGTACCGTCTTGAGGGTGCGGATATGTTTGACGAGATGATCGCAACCATCCGTAATGAGACTGTCAGAGCCGTTTTATCCGTGCGTCCCCGTGAGGAGATCAAGCGTGAGGCGGCGGCTAAGGTAACGGGCGAGGGCTTTGTTGGTGCAGGCGACGGCACCGTCAAGAAGAAGCCCACCGTCAAAAAAGCGGCAGACAAGGTCGGCAGAAACGATCCCTGCCCCTGCGGAAGCGGCAAAAAGTATAAAAAATGCTGCGGTGCTAATCTTGATGATGCAAATTAACTAAAAAAACAAAGAGGATTTTTTCGTCAAAATGGCGGAATATCCTCTTTTTTGTGCAAAACGCCCATTTTTAACAAATCTCTTGTAAAATTTTTCGTGTTTTGGTATAATATATATTGAATGAGTATGATTTCTTTAGGGTGAGATTATGTTGTTAACCAAAAAAACAACTGCATATATATTCATCGCGGCTATGATATGCCTTCTCGTTATGCTTACGGATGTAGGAGTGTCTGCCAAGACCGATGACAGAGGCTATTCCTTCAGCGTGGGAGTTGACACTAAGGGTCTTATCGCCCACCTTGAAGAGAGCATGATCGACTGTCCCAAGCGTGTAGACATATCCGATTTCGGCGTTCCTTACACCACCGAGGACGGTATAGCCGTACAGAAGCTTATCTGGAACGGTACGCCCCTGCTTTTCCATGTAAACGGTATAGGTTTGTCAGGCTCTAACGGTATTATAGATTATTTGTATTTTACATATTATTACGATGCTGCCACCTATCAGAGAATGCTTGCGGAATGTGTTTCCGCGGCACGGGTGATGACCGGGGATCTGATAAACGACAGATCCATGACCGATGTGACCAAGGCTCTCATACTCCACGACCGTATAATCGCAAACTGTGAGTACGACCTTAAGGGTGCAACCTCGGGCAATGTTTCCAATGAAAGTCAGGAGATGTACGGCGTTCTGATTGACGGTGTGGCGACCTGTCAGGGATATGCATACGCGTATATGTATCTGCTTCGCGAGGTGGGTATAGACAGCTATATCTGTTTCTCCGAAGCTATGCATCACGACTGGAACATAGTTATACTGAACGGCAAAAAATATCATGTAGATGTTACCTTTGACGATCCCGTATACGATGTTACCGGCAGAGTTTATCACGATTATTTCCTGCTTTCGACCAAAGCCCTGAAGGCCTCCGAGCATAATTATAACGATTTTGACAGCTCCCCTACCGACACCACCTATGATAACTATTACTGGAGAAATTCAAGGGCGGAGTTCTGTGTTGTAAACGGAAAGGTATATTATATAGATAACGAAAAAGAGACCCTCAACTGTCTCGGATCCTCAACTCCCCTTGCTAAGGTGAGTGATGTATGGACCACGGCGGAGGGTAACTACTGGAAGGGTAATTTTGTCCGCATGTCTACCGACGGAGCAGGCTTGCTTTATTCCAAGACGGACGGCATCTACCGTTATGATATATCAAGCGGTAGTTCAAAGAATATATATAAGCCGTCTTTTTCGGGTGAAGCCAAGAATATATACGGCTTTACCTACGATAACGGTTATCTGGTCATAGACCGCTTCAACCGTCCCGATTTTTCTGCATATACCAAGACCAAATATCAGCTCAGAGTACCCTACGACACACAGGTGCCGACGGCATCTCTGTCTTATACCAACGGTACGGCGGCGTATCAGACCGTTACCGTTAATTTAAAAGATAACAACAGTATAGCAGGATATTACTGGGGCAGGGAAGCTGCGGTTACTGCAAACAAATATACCGCTGCCCACGCTGCCACGGTTACCGAATATGTTTCAGAGTCGGGAACCTACTATCTGACTGCGGTGGATACGGCAGGCAACCTGTCGGCTACCGTATCTGTTGAGTTTTATTCTACCCGCCTTGAGACCGACGGCGGAAATGTATCGACCTCTACCGTGATTTCGGCAAAGGGAAAGAGCATATCTCTGCCCGTACCCCACAGAACCGGCTACGATTTTATAGGCTGGTCGAGAAGCTATACCGACAGCGGTGACTATCTCACCTCCTACACACCCTCCTCCAACGGAGTGCTGTACGCTATCTGGAGATATACCGGAGAAACGGAGGAAAAGGATCCCGAAGGATATGTCAACCGATTTAAGGACGTTCCGGACTCTGCCTGGTATGCAGACGCGGTGGCGTACTGTGCGTCAAGAGGGTATATCAACGGCATAAGTCCCACCTTGTTCTCCCCCGACACCAACCTTACCAGAGAGCAGTTCGTGCTTATACTTGCAAATGTAGCAGGCGTGCAGTCGGATAACTACAGATTTGTTGACAGCGGCATGAAGGATGTCCCTGCGGGACAGTGGTACAGCGGAGCCATAGCCTGGGGCGTATCCGAGGGCTACGTCAAGGGGGTTGCTGCCGACCGCTTCGGCAGAGGTCAGAACATAACCCGCCAGCAGCTTGCCAGACTTTTCTATGTTTACGCCGAGGATATAGGCATGGACGTTGGCGGAAGGGCAGATCTCGGCAGATTCAAGGATGAGCCTAAGGTATCCGACTGGGCTTATACCGAGATGAGCTGGGCGGTAGACGCGGGAATTATCTCGGGTATGACATCAGATGTCCTTGCTCCCGGAGGAAATGCTACCAGAGCACAGACCGCAAGAATGTTTATGATGTTCGACAAACTTAACAAAAAATAACAGCCATTCCTATTGACAAAACAATTACATGGTGTTATAATACTCGTAGTATTTTAAAATAATATATAGAGAGGTTACTATAATGAAAAAGATTTTTGCTATGCTTTTAGTAGTTGCAATGATGTTTGCGATTGCTATTCCTATGTCTGCTGAGATCAGCCCCAAGCCCCAGCCTGATGTTGAGACCGTAATCGTTCCCGAAAAGGGCGGTGAGATTACCGAGAAGGATAACGGCGACGGCACTATCACTCTTACAGTTAAGCCCAACAGCGGTTATGATTTTGTTAAGTGGGAGATCACCGGTGAGTACGAGCTTAAGGAAGGTAAGCTTACCGATAAGACCATCACCATCAAGCCTATAACCGACGTTAAGGCTCAGGCTGTTACCAAGGCTCAGTCCACCACCAAGCCTATCGTTAAGCCCGGCACATCTTCTCCTTCTACAGGCGTTGCACCTGTTATGATGGCTGTTGCTTTCGTTGGCTCTATGGCAGCTGCAGGCTACTCCTTCAAGAAGAGCAGCAAGTAATTTACCAAGCATTTTTAAGACCTACCTCTCATAGGGTAGGTCTTATTGTTTAATGAGGATATTATGAAAGATTCTTCAAAAAAGATAATATGGAGGGTCATCGGTACGGTCTTTGTGCTGATCGCTCTTATATGCGCTATACTCTTCTTTCTCAGTCTTAAGGGCTGTGAGGGGGATATCATCGATATAAAGGATCCGCCCGATACCGAGGATGTGGTTACCCTGCCTGATGATACGGCACAGGTAACCGCAGAGCCCGAGCCTGAGCCCGAGCCCGAGGTGCCCATAATCACCGGAGAGCTCCCCTCTGAGGTGGATGCGAAATATGATGTTAATTTCGCTGATATGTATAATATCAATCCGGATATCCACGCCTGGATAAAGATCCCCGGCACACCGATAGACTATCCCGTGCTTCAGAGTCAGGTAAGCGATCTCTACTATGAGAGAAAGAGCTATACAGGTGACTACAGCGTTTCGGGATGTATATTCACACAGTATTACAATTCTCAGGATTTTAGCGATCGTAACACTGTGCTTTACGGTCATTATATGCTGGACGGAACCTTCTTCGGAACTCTTCATAACTATAAGGATCCCGAGTTCTTTGAGAAGAACAGATATGTTTATGTCACTATACCCGGTCATGTTCTTGTATATGATATCTTCGCGGCTTACGAGACCGACAACCGTCATGTGCTGACCCTTTGCAGCTATTCCAAGGACGATGAATATCTTGAGTATCTCGGCAGCTGTCTTAACCCCTCTACCATGGTGCGCACCATAAGAGAGGGCGTAGAGTTTACCCCCGAGGATAAGATCATAACCCTGAGCACCTGTACCTCGTATTACACATACACAAACCGCAGATATTTAGTACAGGGGGTGCTGGTAGCAGATGTCGAAACAAAATGATAGCTTAAACCCTACAGAACGAAGACAAAAAAAGAAAAAGACCCGTAAGGTCATACTCTGGATATTTCTGTCTATACTTATACTTCTTGTTGCTCTTGCGGTAGCTGCAGGCGTTGCCGTCGGCGTTATGTACAACAAGGGTAAGGTATCTATGTCCAACGAGGAGATCAAGGTAACCGCTCCCGAGGGTGCAGAGATCATCGATGACGGTGCCGAGGTTCACTATAAGGGCAAAAAGTATAATTTCAATAAAAATCTAACCTCCATACTCGTTATGGGTGTAGATAAAGAAAATATCGAAGATCTGGGCGACGAGGGCTATAACGGGCAGGCAGATGCACTCTTTCTGATCGTTGCGGATACCTCCACCGGTGAGGTGGATCTTATCAGCATTTCCCGTGACTCTATGGTAAACGTCGATACCTACACTCCCGACGGAACCTATATAACGAACAGAAGGATGCAGCTCTGCCTCTCATATGCCTACGGCAAGGATGAGGAGGCAAGTGCCATGAATGTTATAAAATCCCTGTCCGAGCTTATGTACGGCATACCCATAAACTCATATTTCACTATGGATGTGGCGGCACTGCGTATACTTACCGACAAGGTCGGCGGTGTTACGGTGCCTGAGTATACCCGTGACTATTCCAAGCCCACGGGCAGACAGGTGACCCTCTGGGGTGAGGATGCCGAAAAATATATAAGAAGCAGAGATACCTCTCAGCTTGACTCCAACCTCAACCGTATGGAGCGTCAGAAGGCGTTTATATCCGCATTTGCCTCCAAGGTGGTAGCACTTACCAAGCAGGATATTAAAACCCCCATAAACCTTTACAACGCCCTTAACGGATATATCTACACAGATATCGGTCTTGACGAGATCACCTATATGGCAGGTAACTTTATGGGCGGTGTTGCCAATATGGATACCTACAGTGTTGCAGGCGAGGTGATAAGGGGAGAAAAGTATGCTGAGTTTGAGGTAGACAGCGAGGCTCTGTATGAGCTGGTGCTTGAGGTCTTTTACGACGAGGTTGTTTAACTCTTTGTTTACAAATTAACCCAAATATAGAAATATTCTCATAATCAGAGGTTTATATATCTTTGATAGTATTGATTCAGCAATATTTCAGAGAAGGTGAACCCCATGAACGAGAACAGAGTCCCTACATACGGTGCAGTTGTGTCCTCTATGGACTATGATATAAAGATCAGGAGACGTCAGTGGATCAAGAAGAATAAGGCATTTCTGATTGCAGGATGTGCAATGGCTGTCCTCGCGGCGTTTGCAGCTGTAATAATAACTCTGATATAACAAAAAGTATGCTTCATTTAGAAGCATACTTTTTTTGCACCTTGATTTTGATATTTATTGACAGGTACTTTACAGGGTGATATAATCAAAGTAATATACCAATCTTTTATCATAGAAAAGGAGCTTAGATAAGCGTGAAAAAAACTGTCAGATATCTTATACTTACAGCCTGCCTTACCGTTCTTTTGTTAGCGGTGTTTTCTTTTAACTGCAGTGCGGCTGAGATCATAGATGAGGGCTTTATCACCCATACGCTTGACTGGAAGATCGACGACGAGGGAACACTGTATCTGGAAGGCAGTGGCCCTACCTATAACTATACAGAGATCCATGGCAACGGCTCTGCTCCCTGGAACTATGACTATCCTCATTTTATCAAAAAAGCTGTTATAGGTGAGGGTGTAACATATCTTGGAGAAAACAGCTTCAGAGAATGCAGTGCTCTTGAAACGGTTATATTACCCCAGTCCCTTAAGTCTATCGGAGATTATACTTTTTACGACTGCCCTTCACTTACCGAGGTGGTATTGCCAACGACCCTTGAAAACCTTGGCGATGGAGCATTTTATAACTGCAACAAGCTGAAAAACGTAGGTATACTTAATTCTCTGACAAAACTCGGCACGTATGCTTTTTATAACTGTACTTCTCTTAAGAGTATAGAATTTTCGGATTCGGTTACCGCTGAGATACCCACCTATGCTTTTGGCGGATGCAATTCTCTTGTCAGTGTTAAAATAGGTGACGGAATTTCGGTTATAGGCGAAAGAGCTTTTTCGGGTTGTCCTGAGTTAAAGTTTGCCATATTCGGAAACAATGAGATAAAACTTGATCAAAAACTGTTCGAAAACAGCGATAAAGTTGTTGTTATCGCACCCGATAATTCGTCCGTAAAAAAGTATTGCGAGG